>JACCTS010000055.1 GCA_013812245.1 Rubrobacter sp. | reverse complement strand
AGCGCCTCCGCTATCTATAGCTGGAAAGAGCAGTTAACCGGGGAAGAGATAAGACACATTCATAGAGAAACGCAGGAGCTTGCCGCACGCTTCTATCCGCTCGGGGAATGGTAGAGTCAGTAGTTTTTCCTCGGGTCAGCGGACAAATCAGTGCTACAGGAGTGGTTCCGAGACGATAGAGATCCCGCGGGAGTTCATGGAGAGGCTTACCGATGCGCTCTGCTATTCAGCGTGATGGTTAAAGTCCAGCTCAGCTTTGTTAGGATAACCTCCCGCAGGGGGTTGAGGGGCCGCCACCACCCGACTTTGTCTATAGAAGGGCATGAACCAACAGGTGGCGAGAGAGGGAGGAATCGATGACAGCAAGACGAGAGATTTCGCGGCAGGAGTTCCTCAAAATCACCGGGGGAGGGGCTGCAATGGGCGCTACACTCCTCCCCGTCACGGCCTCCTGCCAGAGTGGCGGAGGCCGTGAAACGGCACTGATCACCGATTTCGGTGCCAGGGGCAACGGCCGCCACGACGACACCGAGGCCATACTAAAGGCTATAGACGAGATATACGACGCCGGCGGCGGAATAGTTAAGGTCCCGGCTACGGATGCTTTTTACAAGACCACCTGTGCCATAGACCTCCGTTCCGATGTCCACCACCCGGTGCGCATTGTCGGCGAGGGTGGGAAGTCGTTCATCAAGAACACCGCCACCCGCACGGAACACGAGTTTGCACCCGTGTTCCGTGCCGGTCTACTGGTCGCCGGTACAAGCCCACACTCGGGTCCGGGTCAAGACTTCCATCCCATAGCGCCTGCCGAAAAGGGTTCTGAGGGCATAAAACCGAAAAGCGGCCGGTATAGGCCGGGCGACATGCTCCTGATAGGCAGTAGAGAGAGATACCATCACGGTGGTGCCTCCGAGGTCTGGCACCCCGCGTTCCCGCAGATCACGTTGGTGGAGGGCGTGGATGACGGAGAGATCAAGCTGGCCGACCCGCTGCTAGACGACCACCCGGATAGCCTGGTCGCCGTGTTCAAATACGGCGTTTCCCACGGCTCCGTAGAGAATCTTCGCTTCGAGCATCAGGTCGAACACAAACGTTTCGCGGCCGTCGCCGGTGGCGGTTGTTATCGGATGAAGTTCATGGATTTGTCCATGACTCGGGGCGTGTCGGTATTCTCGGCCAATGGCTACGCGCGCTGCTTGCTCGATCGTATAAACGGTACCGTCGTGAGAAAGGGGATAGAGCTTGCCCAATGGTCACACTCTACCACCGTTAGAAACGTCACCCTCAGAGTCCTGGGTGGCGTACCCCAAACGGAGATGATGCTCTTTGCCGCCGAGGCGGCCCATCGCATGGTTTACGAGGAATGTGACGTAGACGTGCGGGGCAAAGCCCCGGATGGTCTCGGTGCCATATTCGGCATCGGGGGGTTCTTGGGAGGAACCCGCCACAACGTGATGCGACGTTGCAGCTTGCGCGCCGACAAGTACGACAGGGGATTATCTCTGGTCCACGTAGGCGACAAACCTTCGGTGGGCAACCGCATCGTAGACTGCGAGGTAATCGCCCACGGGGCGAAGCAGGTAATAGGCGTAGCCGGGACCAAACACGTAGTCACACACAACAGAGCGGACGGCAGAGGGGCGGAGCACTCCATCGTGCTGGGAGGTAACAGTAGCGGCTGCGGGGCAACCCACAATGTTGTGCCTCACGCCGTCAAGGACTTTGGCGAGAACAACACCGTCGAAGGCAACGCCATAGAAGACGGAGCAGGCGCAGGCCCCAGAGTATAAGAGGAGATAGAGCAGGACGCCGCAGGACCGGGGTCCTACGGGCTCTCCGGCTGGCTCCTCGCCAGGTAAGACCATAACCCAGATCGCTAAGGAGCTTGTGGTACGCTGCCTGTGCACGCATCCTTGAAACGGTCACGAGGCGTACGTATAGTAGTGAAAGTGTGGATGTTGATGACTCATAGCAGAGTACATAGCGCGCTTGGTACGAGATGCAGCCGCCACCGGCACTGTAGAGATTAGCTGGAGCTTAGAACGTGAAGGTTCCGCTAGTTGCATTGTTTGTTATATCCGTCATTGTGTTAAGTGGCCTGATTGATCTGCCACGGGCGATTACGCTCGATCAGTTGCCGGTGCTTGACCTTGAATCTGTGTCTTTGATGGGCTTGCTTACAATTGCCTACGCCTTGTCAGCGCCGATGCTATGGCTTGCTCGGCCGGTACTCGTTAAATCGGCTATCTCAGCACTATGGCCCTTAATGGCTTTCGTAGGTTGGATCTTTTACTCATTCGTTTTTCATACTCCCACCGGTGTGGGCTTGCAGAACGTGCTGGTTATATCCACTTTCGTGGGGTTAGTTCTTCTGGCATCGTACGAAAGCTATCGCAACCGTAATTTTGGAAGGCTGGTGAGAACGACGATCGTGTGGGCTGCCTGGCTTGCTGGCAGCCTGTATGTGATCCAGCTCTTTCTTGGAGGACTGGGCTCTCGCACCTTTTTGAGCGCGCGCGGGTTTGCTCTGCTTGCTTTGCTGGGTCTTGCCTGCCATTTGGGGGCCTGGCGCCACGGTCGGCGACGGGAGCTTTGGTGGGCTGTGGCCCTTACCCTGTTGATCGGCGCCAGCCTCTCACGAATGGCGCTAGGTATAGCTTTAATGTTTTTCCCTCTTTCTCAATTGTCTCTGGGAAGCTTGCGGAGCTGGATAAAGGTGGGCTTGATAACGGCCCTTATTGTCAGCTCTGCCCTCCTTGCAGTAACTTATGTGGAACCTCTGCATGAACGCTTTTTCGAGGGCGACCTGGCGCTCGAGGTAGCAGGAGTCGCGATTAACGTTAGTGGACGCGGCGTGCTCTGGCAGGTGGTTCTAGAGTCATACCTGCAGTCTCCTATAACGGGGCTGGGCGCGGGCTCCGCAGGGGAGGCAATCACCCAGAACCTCATCGGGAGAGAACCCCAACCGCACAATGATTACCTGCGCGTTCTCCACGACTATGGTCTGCTTGGGTTGGGTTTGTTGGTGCTTGGGCTTCTCAAGCTGCTGGCGGCAACTGGTGGGAGTTGGATGAGAGCGAACCGCAGGGGAGATCCAGAGGCTTCTCTACATCTGGCGGCGCTGCTGGCCGTTGCTGGTTTCTGTGTTGCAATGATCACAACTAACATCATAACTTATGTCTTTTTTATGGCACCCTTGGGGGTCCTCGTTGGATCCTCACTGGGGAGAACAAGTTCTCGTGCGCCGAGATCCCACGCGGCCGGTTTGCCAGAAGCACCGGCTTCGGTCCAGCCGAGTAGGACAGCCAGGGCAGCTTCTTTTTCGAAGCCGAGTTGGGGAGCGTCTCGGAGAGGAGATGGCGAAGCGTGAGGGATTTACAGTCCCACTTCGAGGCCTGGCGACGTAGCATCTACAAACAGGTGGGAGGATTGGCCGCTAGATGGGCCTTGACTACGGATGCTGAGCTTGCGAAACAAGGATAGCGAAGAGGAGATCTTGATCCGCAGTCATTATCTACCTCCTGAGTCTCCGTGGAGCTGACTCCTGAAGCGAGCGTTAGCCAAGAGATCATGCGTAACCTGAAGACGAGGCGAAGGACATATTGCTAGCAATGCGAGTGTTGTTCGCTCATAACGCGTACCAGCAGCGTGGTGGCGAGGATTTTGCTGTGGAGAGGGAGATAGAGCTTCTGAGAGAGCGACGACACCAGGTCTCCACTGTTTTCGTCAGCAACGACGATATATCAAACATGAGCCGCGCCCGGCTTGCCGCGGATACACTGTGGTCCTCTAGCTCTAAGCGGTACTTAAAGGAGCGTCTGCAAAGCGAAAGGCCAGACGTGGTTCATTTTCACAATATCTTACCGCTCATCTCCCCGGCGGCCTACTACGCCGCCCATTCTGAAGGAGTACCGGTAGTGCAGACCCTGCACAATTACCGCTTGCTCTGCCCCAATGCCCTGTTCTTTCGCGATGGTGGCGCATGCGAGGACTGTTTGGGCAAGCCCGTTCCGTGGCCAGGAGTAGTTCACGCTTGCTATCGGGAGAGTAGGGCAGCGAGTGGTGTGGTAGCCGGCATGCTAACTGTCCACCGCTTCCTGAAAACCTGGACGGAGAAGGTGGATGTGTACATTGCTCTCACTGAGTTCGCCCGGCGGAAATTTATCGAGGGAGGGATTCCGGCGGAGAAGGTCGCGGTCAAGCCCAACTTCGTCAACCCCGATCCTGGTCCGGGAGAGGGGAAGGGCGGCTACGCCCTGTACGTCGGCAGACTCTCGGAAGAGAAGGGCGTGGGGACCATGCTTCGGGCATGGGAGCTTCTTGGAGATAGGATACCTCTGAAGGTGGTGGGAGACGGTTCGCTCGCTGAGAGGGTATCCGGGGCAGTGGAGAGGTCCTCCGGGGTAGAGTGGATGGGACAAATACCGGGAGAGCAGGTAACTGAGCTTATGAAGGACGCCGCTTTTCTGGTCTTCCCTTCCACCTGGTACGAGGTTTTCCCGCTGGTCATAGTGGAAGCCTTCGCCACGGGACTCCCCGTGATCGCGAGCGACATCGGCAACATGTCCTCGTTGATAGACCACGGGCATACCGGATTGCACTTTCGTCCGGGAGATGGGGAAGACCTTGCAGTACAAGTGGGGTGGGTTCTCTCACATCCGGATGAGCTATCCCGAATGCGCCGGGAGGCTCGGGCAGAGTTCGAGGCCAAATACACCGCGGAGCACAACTACGAGAGGTTGATGGAGATCTACGAGATGGCGGCCGGTCGCAAGATGCCGAAGGAGGACGTATGAGAAAGCTTGGGGTTTTGCTGTCGGCCTACACCTGCCGGCCAAACAGGGGGTCGGAGCCCGGTATTGGCTAGAATGTAGCTCAGCAGATGGCTCGCCACCACGACATCTGGGTACTGACACAGGACAACGACCGACGTTATGCTAATGAGAAAGAGTTAGGATGTATTCCTCCCTGAGTTCCCGTCAATCCGCAAGAGTTCCGGCTCGCGGGCAGCGATACGTTGTCGCTACCAGTCGGTGTCCTTCTCGTAGCCGAGCCGGATGAGGGTCTCCCCCGCAATCTCTTTAAAGGCTCGCCGGTGAGCGTCGGTGAAGTGATTGCGCCAGTCTCCGATCTGGCCTTTCCTGAAGGTCAGAGTGCTCTTCCCGTATATTTTCTCGGCTATCTGCCGCGCCTGATCCCTGTCTATTGGCCTGTTCACGAACTCGCCTATTCGCTGGATGTCGGCGAGCTGCTTCTCTGCGTCGCCGCCACCCTGTGGACCGACGAGGTCTTCGAAGCGGACCACCAGGGTGGAAGAATGGTCAAAGTAAGCGATGTACCCGTCGAAACGCTCCTTTATCGAGATCGAGGTGTAGCCTGCCGACGACTCGAATCCCTTGATCGTAGCCATGATGCACTCCTCATTGCTTTTCAAGGCCTCCATGAAGTAGGAGTGATGCTGGTGCAGGCGTTCGCGCTTTACGTAGAAGACGTGGGAAACGACCACGTCTCTGGGGTCTCGAAGCAGAAGAACCTGCTTGAAGCCAAGCTCCTCCAAGAAGCGTACGAGAGACGGGTGAAACCTGGCGTGCGCCGTCGCGAACATGCCTCTGGGCGTTCTCTTCAGGAAGTTTCGGAGGTCCGTCTCCCGCAAAGCCGGGGACGCCTCAGAGCCAGAGACATTACCGCTCTCCCCGGAGCGATCGTAGAAGTCAGTCAGCGCGAAGTGCCGGCCGGAGAACATCATCCTGGGCATCAAAGAGAGGCAATCACTCAGCAGGTGTGTGCCGGACTTCGGCGGGCCGATTAGCAGTACCTTCGGCGGAGGCAGGAATATTATCGTCTGCATGAAGGAGCGATAGGCCAGGATCCCGGCGCGGCGTAGAACCTGGCTATTTCTGACCCTTCTGTTCGCAAACCGTATCAACGATAACCAGAGTGAATCAGCGTTCTTCATATGGGCTCCTCTGGCGGGCCAGTTAGCGTGTCGTTTGGCCCGTCTTTCTCGCCCTAGCTCTCGGGCAGATCGTACCCCTCGATGATCGCGACCTTTCCATCGCCCGCCACCGGAGCTTTGGAAAACGGACGTGCGAAGATTGGAGGTTTCATGAGCACTACTGTAACTCATCACTCACAACCTGTCCTGGAAATGCTTAGGGAGGTCAACGGCGGCGTGAGACAATACAGCCTTCTGGAGGGTACAATATGGCGACGGTGAACCGAGGGACTTACGAGCCGGATACCGACCAACCACACGGGACTGGTCCACCAGAGTACCGCTACGTCCTGGGCATGCGGGTGGACGCTCTCAACTATGGGGACTCTACCAAGCGGGTCCTGGAGTGGGCTCGGGCGGGCCAGTCCCGCTACGTCTGCGTAGCCAACGTGCACATGGCCATGGAGGCCTTTGATTCCGAGGAGTTCAAGGAAGTAGTAAACAGCGCTGATCTCGTAACGCCCGACGGCAGGCCGCTGGTCTGGGCGCTGAGGCTGCTGGGCGTAGGGGAAGCCTCACAGGTACGGGGTGCTGATCTGGTCGCTCACACAGCACAACAGGCAGCCCACAGGGACATTCCGGTCGGGATGTATGGTGCAAGCCCGGAGGTACTCGAGGCTTTTACCCGCAGGCTCAGGGAGAAGTTTCCGGGTCTCGAGGTGGCTTGCCAGATCTCACCGCCTTTCAGGAAGCTTACTCCCGAAGAAGATGAGGAGTTCACCCGCCAGATAGCAGACTCCGGGGCGCGCATCTTCTTCGTGGGGCTGGGTTGTCCCAAACAAGAGAGGTGGATGGCGGATCACAGAGAGAAGATTCCGGCGGTGATGCTCGGGGTAGGAGCAGCCTTCGACTTTCACGCCGGGACGTTAAGAGAGGCTCCGGACTGGATGCAGAGAGCGGGGCTGGAGTGGCTTTTCAGGATGCTCATGGATCCGAGGCTCTGGAGACGATACGCCAAGCACAACCCGAGGTTTGCGATCTTGTTGGCGCTACAACTTTTCGGGATAGGGAAATTTGGAAGAAAGGAATAGAGAGCAAAAATTGGAGAAGCTGCAGATACTTGAAAGTCCGGTTCAGACCCCGACCACGTAGCGTCCATCTCGGTCCCATAGGCGGTGGCGCTCGTCACTGGCGGATCGGAGGCGCCCGTGCTCATGTGTCGTCCCAGAGGATCACGACCTTGCCCGTCTTGCCGGCGTCGAAGGTGTCGTAGGCCTGTTTGGTGTCGGAGAGCGAGAAGGTGTGGGTGACGGTCGTCTCGGGGTGCAGTCCTTTGCGGCTCAGATGCTCGAGGAGATCTCCCATCTCGTGGATACCGCAGACCCATGATCCGTGCAGCGTGAGCTGTTTGTGCAACAGCAGCGGGCTCGGCTCGAACGTGACGGAGCCGCCCTCTCCGATGTATACCACCCGCCCCCAATCGCGGGCCGCCTCCAGGCACAGCCTCCTCCCTGCCGCGCTTCCGGAACAGTCCATGCCGACCTCCGTGCCGCGGCCATTGGTAAGGTCTCGTATCTCCTGTGCCGCTTCCTCTCCGCCCATCAGGACGTGCGCAGCTCCGGCGTTCCTGGCCAGTTCCAGGCGGTAGGGGATGAGGTCGACCCCTATTACCTCAGCGCCGCTGGAGGCGGCCAGCATGACAGCCCCTAGCCCGACAGGTCCGAGTCCGACGACGAGGACCGTATCGCGGCCCGAGACGCCTGCGCGCAATATCCCCTGGTAGGCGGTCCCGAACCCGCAGGCCACGAGGGCGCCCTCTGTGTAGGTCAGCCCGTCTGGCAGATGGAGGAGGGTACGCGCCTTACTGCCATCAATCGGTCGAGCCTTCTTTTTTCTTTCGTACAGGGGACCAACGAACTCCAAGCAGACGCGCCAAAGTGGCCCGGATCGTCTCTCCGGAGACCCGCCTTTCGACGAGACCCTCCTCGAAGGCAACCTCGGCCGTGCTCGGGTGGTTAGAGCTGGCTTGGTCTTCGGGAGAGCCCGTCACGATCGGGGTCGGCGCGAGCAACTACAACGCGATAGACAACCTGCTCTCCTCTGTGGCAGACTTCCTGGAGAGGAGGGCTTCGACCGCCGGTTCGCCCCCGGCACCGGCGACGGTCGCGCGGGTGCGGAGCTCGTACTCGGAGCCGCGGCGGATCCGCGCCTGGTCGACGTCGAGCGTAACTCAGCCGGCGGCTCCTCGCTCGCCGAAAGCCTCGACTAACCCACGGGATGCCTGGCCAAGGGCTGCTCGGAGGTAGAAGATCAGAGCGCCCCCCTGGTTCGATCTGCTGCTCATCGACGAGGCCTCCCAGGTCGGCGTGGCCCAAGCGGCCGCCTACTTCCTGCTGCTGGACGGTAACGCCAACGTCGTTCTCGCCGGCGATCACCGTCAGCTGGGTCCGATCTACGGCTTCCAGGTCGAAGACACCGAAGAGGGGCTCTTCGAGTGCGTCTTCACCGACATGCAGGACGCCCACCGCGTGACACCGACCGCCCTGGACACCAACTACCGGACCAACGACGAGATTGCCGCCTGGCCCAGGGAGCGGTTCTACCCGGAGGGTTACGAGGCGGTGCGCCCGGGACGCCGCCTGTCGCTGACGCTTTCAGAACCAGCGGGAGGGGTACCCGAGGACTGGCCCGAGCTGGTGCCCTGGGGCGAGGAACTCGCGACTATTCTCGACCCCTCGTTGCCGGTGGCGGTAGTCACCTACCCCGAGCGACCCTACACCCTGTCCAACCCGTTCGAGGCGCAGACGGTCGCTGCCCTGACGCTCCTCTACCGCCGGTCCCTCGAAGCGGAACACGGCCCGCTGTCGAAAGAGGACCTCTGGAGCGAGCGTCTAGGGATCGTGACCCCCCACCGGGCCCAGATGTCCTCGCCGCAATATCCTGGAGAACGCGGCGGGGTTGGCGCCTACCTCTCTACCTTTCGTGGACACGGTGGACCGCTTCCATGGCCAGGAGAGGGACCTTATCATCGCGAGCTACACGGTCGCCGACCGCGATTTCGTGGGCTCGGAGGCGGATTTCATCCTCGACCCACGCCGCTTCAACCTCACCCTCACGAGGGCCCGCAGTAAGTTCGTCATGCTAGCCTGCGACGCGGTGGTGGCACACCACCTGCCGGCGGACGCCGAGGTGGCCCGTGATGCCGATCACCCGCAGCTGTTCGTCGAGAACTACTGCTCCGCGCTCGACGAGCGCATCTCACTGGCCTTCCGGGACCGGCGACGCGAGGTTCGGATGCCCTGCCGGTTACGGGGCCACGGTTGACGGTATACGCTCAGGTATGGCTCTCCCCCATCCTGTCCAGGACATTGATGGAGCTGCCGCACATCTTCCACCGGCATTTCTCAGCGAGCGCCTCGACCAAGTATAACGGTATGCGTAGTGCGAGCCAACAGCACGAGGTCCAGCCAGACCGACCAGTTGCGTACGTAGTAAGCGTCCATCTGGACCCTCTCGCTGAAGGAGGTGTAGTTGCGGCCGCTGACCTGCCACAGACCGGTAATGCCCGGAGGGACGCGCAAAATCTCGCTCCGGATAATCCCGATGTCTAAAGACTCGCGCGGTAGGTAGGGCCGGGGTCCGACGAGGCTCATCTCTCCGCGCAGAACGTTCCAGACCTGCGGTAGCTCATCCAGGCTGGTCTTACGCAGGAAACGACCGACCCGGGTAATGCGGGGATCGTCGCGTAGCTTATGATACTTTAGGTACTCCTCCCGTAGTTCGACGTTCTCCTGGAGCAGCCGCTGTAGCTCGGCCTCCGCGTCGGGCACCATGGTTCTGAACTTTATGCACGGGAATGGCTTGGCACCCAGCCCCATGCGCAGATCCTTGTAGAAAACCGCCCCTCCCGATTCCAGCCACACGAGCAGGGAGAGCACCAGGAAGAACGGGAGGACCAAAACCCCGCCGACCACGGCGAACCCTAGGTCCAACACCCGCTTGGCTCGTTGGGCCCAGGGATTCAGGAGGTTGTACTTGATCTCTACTCCGAAGGTCCCCGCGAGGTCCAGGGCTATGACCGCCGCGTTCGTAACCCCGTACGAATTGGGGATAACTATAACGTGTTGGAAACCGGTGCTCGCCAAGTTAGCGAACTTGGCCACCTCGTCGTGGCGAGCGTAAGGCATGGCAAAGATGGCGGTGTCCACCCCATATTTCCCGGCAAAATCATTAGCATCGGCCAGCGTTCCCCCATACGGTACGCCCTCAAGTTTACGGTCCGCCGGGACCCTATGGTCATCGAAGACCGCCACCGGTATAAACCCCAGCCTCCGCTCCTTCAGGAACGTCCGCACCATATGCGCCCCGGGCTCGTAAGCACCTATAACCACTACCGATTTGCCCCATAACTCTAACTTCATCATCCCGTGCTTTACGAAATGGCGTACCAACGGGGCCAACAGAAAGAGCCCCAGAAAGCCCAGAACCAGCAACAGCCGGAATGATAGATTCCCAGCCTGGAGTGCAATGGCGAAGATGGCGATTATAGCCAAGGTGGCCGCAGCAGCATAAGTCTGGCGGCGCAACTCCTCCGCCGGATTCAGCGTGTAACCCGGATACAATCCAAGCAGCGCGCGTAGTAGGATCCAAATAGCTACATTAGGGATAGTGCCAACAGCAGCGAGCTCCGAGAGCACTCCTCGCCCCCAGATACCCTGCAGCACGGATGCCGCATTCCAGATGAAAAGCGCCAGCATGACGTCCGAGAGAACCAGCGTGAGGATTATTAATTGCTGCCTTCTGGCCGTCGCCTGACGGCTGCGGAACATGACTCGCCCGGCCGAAGCCTTCTCTCTCGTCCCGGCAGAGTAAGCAGTAGCGCCAAACTCTTGCACAGCTAATTCACTTGTGTCCTCCTTACTCAACGGCTTCCCCCCACCCTCCTAACCTGAGCCAAATACCAACCGTGGTCATGCCGCCCACCAATCCATGAGGTGCTGCATGGCCTGGACTTATGGCTCCGCCCAGCCACAGCCGAGTCGAAACCATGATGGCCATGGCCAGCCACACGATGCTCCCTTGAGCCTTCACCCGCAGCTCGTCGGCTTGGACATTCGCCAGAGACTCGCGCGGTTTGAGTACCAGATGCTCATGAATTTGCTCGCAATGGTGCCCGGCGGCTTCTACCCAGCCTCGCACGGTTCGCCTTTGGAGCCCGAATGCGGCTTCGATCGCGGCTATCGGGCAGCCATGCGCCACCAGTGTCAGCACCAAGACGATAGTCGCTTCCGGGATGAGGTTCCTTCTGGTTTGGTAGTCGGAAGGATTCTACTTGGACCCGCATCCGATTGCCCCGATCTCACAGTTAAGCGCACACCTAGCTCCACGATGAATGTTAATGAGTTTACGGCTTTTTATCAAGCTCTATATCGAAGCCGCACTGTTTCTGGCACCTTTTTGAAGTTACGTTAAAGAAATATGAGGCTCGGCGCATCGGCCGGCCGGGACCGTCTGCGTAGCGAGGCCATGCTACCTACCGGCCTCGACCGAGCGTGACCCCAAAAACCAGGCGTAGGTCCGTTCTATACCCTCGCTCAGAGGTACCTTCGCGCGCCACCCCAAGCCGTATAGCTTACTCACGTCCAAGAGTTTTCTAGGCGTCCCGTCCGGTTTCGTTGTGTCGTGAACGATCTCACCCGCGTAGCCCACGACTTCGCGTACGAGCTCCGCCAGCTCTTTGATGCTTATGTCCTCTCCGACGCCAATGTTTATGGGTTCGCTGCCCGAGTACTCGTCCATGAGGTAGACGCAGGCATCGGCGAGGTCGTCCGCATGGAGAAATTCTCGACGGGGCGTGCCCGTACCCCACACGGTGACGGCCGGTTCTCCGGACTCTTTCGCCTCGTGAAACTTGCGGATGAGGGCTGGGAGCACGTGGCTCGTATGGAGGTCGAAGTTGTCCCCCGGGCCGTAGAGGTTGGTCGGCATGACGCTGATGAAGTCCGCGCCGTGCTGCACATTGTAGGCCTGGCAGAGCTTGATCCCGGCTATCTTGGCCACGGCGTAGGGCTCGTTGGTGGGCTCGAGCTCTCCCGTGAGCAGATACTCCTCCTTCATCGGCTGCGGAGCGAATTTGGGGTAGATGCAAGAGCTTCCGAGGAATAAGAGCTTCTCTACTCCGTGCCGGTGTGAGGCGTCTATCACGTTAAGCTCTATGGCCAGGTTCTCCCAGAGGAAGTCCGCCGGGTAGGTGTCGTTGGCCAGGATCCCCCCTACCTTGGCCGCGGCGAGAAACACGTATTCGGGCTTCTCCGCTTCGAAGAATGCGTTCACCGCCCGCGCGTCCGTCAGATCCAGCTCGCCGTGGGTGCGGGTGAGGAGGTTCTCGCATCCCTCGTCCTGCAGTCGCTGCATTATCGCCGAGCCCAGCAGCCCCCGATGCCCGGCGACGTATACTTTGCTCTCCGGGTTCACTGGCTCGCCACCCCTCGGGGCGTAAAGACGTGCCCGGCTTCCGTGAGGGTCTTCTCCTGGCGGGCCAGCTCGAAGTCGAAGTCCACCATCCGCCGGACCAGCTCGTCTATACCCACGCGCGGTTGCCATCTCAGCCGCTCCCTCGCTTTGGTTGCGTCTCCCTGCAACATCTCTACTTCGGTCGGGCGCAAGTAGCGGGGGTCGATCTCGACGTGCTTCTCCCAGTCCAGGTCGAGATGAAGGAAGACCTTCTCCAAGAACTCGCGCACCGAGTACGTCTCCCCCGTAGCTATCACGAAGTCCTGCGGCTCCTCCTGCTGCAGCATCAGCCACATCGTCTCTACGTAGTCCTCGGCATGGCCCCAGTCGCGCCTGGCGTCCAGATTTCCCAAGAAAAGCTTGTCCTGTATCCCCAGTTTGATGCGGGTTGCGGCGCGGGTGATCTTGCGCGTAACGAACGTCTCCCCGCGCCGCTCCGATTCGTGGTTGAAGAGTATCCCGTTGGCCGCGAAGATGTCGTAGGCCTCCCGGTAGTTCACGGTTACCCAGTGAGCGTACACCTTGGCAGCGGCGTAGGGGCTACGGGGGTAGAAGGGCGTGGTCTCGGACTGGGGGGCCGGGGCCGCCCCGAACATCTCCGAGGTGCCCGCCTGGTAGAACTTGATCTCCTTGCTCGATGCTTCTCTCACGTCCCAAACCGCTTCTAGCAATCGTAAGGTGCCCAGCCCGTCCACGTTCCCCGTGTATTCTGGCTGTTCAAAGGAGACCTTTACGTGCGACTGCGCCCCGAGGTTGTACACTTCGTCCGGCAGAACCCTCTGGAGGATCCTGCGGAGCCCTGCGGCGTCGGTGAAGTCCCCGTAGTGAAGGAACATCCGGGCCTCCGGGTCGTGAGGGTCGCGGTAGAGGTGATCTATCCTGTCCGTGTTGAACACCGAGGCCCGGCGCACCAGTCCGTGCACCTCGTATGCTTTGCCCAGCAAGAACTCCGTCAGGTAAGAGCCGTCCTGGCCGGTGATCCCCGTAATTAGTGCCTTTTTCATCTCCTCGCCCGCTTCTCCAGCTCGAACACAGCTCCGGTCTCGACAAACCAGCTTACCATAAGCTCCCAACGCCGAAGCTTGTTGGCTGGTGTGCGATCACAGGCGCTACCATCCTGTGGCGTTCGGTGGAATTAGCTTTTGTGGTGTACCGAGAGGGAGGATCAGGTCATCGACTTCTGGATCGCGTTCTCCAACGTAATCATCGTAGTGCGAAGGCTCATACGAGAAGCTTGGAGACGCTATCGCTGGGAGGGCCGGCCTGTCCGCTGTCCTTGACCTATTGGCGCAAGTTGTAAGGATGATCGTGGTAAGCTTCCCGAGATGTATGCTTTGCAAAGACCGGACAATCCTGAGCACGTGGAGCAAGAACACCCGCTAACTTTAGGCGAGATCCTGCCGGTGCTATGGCGGCGCCTGTGGGTGATCTTGATGGTAGTTGCGATATGTGTTTTTGGTGCCGTAAACTTGAGCTTGGCTCAGACGCCTCAATACGAGGCGACCGCAAGGATACTGATCGCTCACGAGCAGGGAGATCTCGTCACAGGAGGTCCCGGCCAGGGTCTTCAGGAGCTCATCCCGACGGTGGCCGATTTGGTAAGCACTCGCCCCATAGCCAATGCCGTCATCCAGGAGCTTGATCTGCAGATGACCGAGGGAGAGTTTCTCCGGAATCTGACCGTACATCAGGTCGAAAGCACTCAGAGCATAGAGATTTCTTACCGGAGCTCCGATTCCGAAAGGGCCAGGGACATCGCAAACGCCGTAGCCGGCACGGTCTCGGCTCGAATCTCCGAAGTGAACCTGGGTGCCGAGGCGATAACCGTAACCGTCTGGGAGCGAGCGGTGGCGCCGGATGCTCCCGTAAGCCCCGATCCGGTGCGCAACGGCCTCCTGGCGCTGGCGATCGGCCTCCTGCTCGGGCTTGGGGTTGCGTTATTCCTGGAGTACCTGGATGATAGCTTGCGCTCGCCGCAGGAAGTGGAGCAGGTCTCTGGGCTGCTCAACTTTGGGATTATCCGGACGTTTAAGGTGCCCAAAGGCAAAACGGGGTTCGCGAGAGACAGGAAAGGAGCCTAATATCCTCCGTCTTCGCCGCAGGGCAAAGCTCCGCAGGGCCCGAAAAGAGTACGAATCCGACGACCTCTCTGGGCGGCTGGTAACTATCCTCGATCCCGCCAGCGACGCTTCAGGGGACTACCACAGTCTGCGTGCAACCCTGGCATACGCTCTTGTAGACAATCCTCCGAAGGTTATCGTGCTAACGAGCCCCGGTCCCAGGGAAGGCAAGAGTACAATCTGTGCCAACCTGGGGGTGGCGCTGGCACAGGCGGACAGGAGTACCTTGATCCTGGACTGCGATCTCCGTAGGCCCATGGTGCACAAGATCTTCGGGCTGCGCAACGATAGGGGGATAGTGGCCATTCTGGCCGAAGAGCGCAGGTGGCAAGAGGTATACCAGGAGCCGCTGCCGGGTCTAAAGGTCATAGTCGTGGGCCCCATACCGCCCAACCCAATGGAGCTTCTGAGCTCCCGGCGTTTTGCGGAGTTCCTGGACCAGGCACGCCAGGAGTTCGACTACGTACTTATAGACACCCCAGCCACAGACCTCGTCCCTGACCCGGCTGTTGTAGCTACTCAGGGAGACGGTGTGCTACTCGTCCTGGACGCACGGGATATCCGTAAGGGCGCCGTCCTGCGGGCCATGCGCCGCCTGCAGACCGTTGGGGCCACTGTGCTCGGCACAATCATGAACGACGCTAAGGTTTCTAAGGGAGATTACTATCCGCCCCCTTGAGTTACAGTGCTCCCTTTGGAGGGCGGGGAACCATTCGCCGTAGTGGCGACGGAAGAAGAGATGGATACCCTTGTCGGTGTCGAGGCCGAGGAACTCTCCTACGATCTCGATGGTGAGAACCTCCGAGTCGGAGAGCTTGGAGGAGGGGCCGCGCTGGCGGATACGGCGATCCTTGAGCCGGTCGTCCACCAAGCAGAAGATGGCTATGATGAAGGTGCTAAGATCCATGAGAGGAGACCTCCTTTTTGTCCTCGATGGTTTGGAGTGCCAATGAGGGTAAGGAGGTCTCTTCTTTGGCTCAAGCCTTTGGAGAAACTTGCACACGGGGTTAACTACTTGAGAGGTATGGCGAACGATCGGTTCATGGGCGTGAGGAGCCATAGAGAAGAGCACATCCAGGGTGTGAGCGGTGCCACAACAGGCTTAGGCACGAGCCTGCCACCAGGCATCGAGATCGGTGAGCAAGCGGTCGTCGCTGCCGGGGCGGTGGTTCGAGATAGCTAGAATCCAAATCGGCGGGGCCGGAGGTGACCCATCCAACAACTTCATCCGCTCCTTACGGAAATCTCAGCGTAAGGATTATTTGATCGGCATGTGCTCTGTCCCTTCGGATCTGTTCTTGGCGGATACGGAAGAAAAGCATGTGGTTCCAAATGCAACGGACCCCGGATATCCTCAAGCAACCCTTCGGCTCTTACGAAGGACCCGGCCGGACTTTCTGCATCTGCAACACGATTTTGAGGTGCGGGCGATCTCCCGTATCCAAGATCAGGTACAGGATCTGGGGGTGAAGCTCTTTATGCCCGCACCGGATACCATAGAAAACTGCATAGATAAATACAAGTCGTACAAGATTTGGAAGAAGGCAGGGATCAGGGTCCCCGAAACGCTCCTGCTTCATTCTTCCGAAGACCTCAGACTGGCGTTCGAAAAGTTTGGACCGAAGGTTTGGATCAGGGCGACCGAGGGTGGAGGGGGGGCTGGAGCGCTTCCTGCGGACGACTTCGATTTTGCCCGGCTTTGGGTTGATCGCTTCGAGGGTTGGGGAAGTTTCACGGCAGCAGAGTACCTGACCTCCAGTTCGGTCACCTGGCTCTCCATCTGGTACGGGGGGCAACTAATAGTGGGCCAGACAAGGCGGCGTAAGAGCTGGAAATTTGGCAGCCGGGCGCTATCCGGAGTCACCGGGATCACAGGGATCGGCGAGACCTGCTCTGATCCCATCGTGGATCGGGTGGCGCAAGACGCTATCCTGGCCGTTGATGCAAAGCCGCATGGTATTTTTGGGGTGGATATGACCTACGATCAGGAGGGATTCCCCAATCCCACGGAGATCAATATCGGACGCTTCTTCACCACTCATTACTTTTTCACCGAGGCCGGTTTGAATATGCCCGAAATCTATTGCGATCTTGCCTTGGAAGGTAAGTTCCCAACCCTGGAACGCAAGATTAACCCGCTACCGGATGGTTTGGTGTGGATCAGGGGGATGGACGTCACGCCAGTCCTGACGACTGCTGAGGAGCTAGAAAAAATGGAACGACGCGCGCTTTGAGTTCCTCGAAAGGAAAGACGATCCCGACCTGTCATCGTCTGGTGCTTCTGTCCAAGAAATCCGTGAGGTCTATGCCCGGACGCATGGGGGTGGTTATGCTACCTTGCGCTACGGTCATAGCTTTAGCCGTGGTAAAGGAGCTTACGGTTGATCCCGCAAACGCTACGGCAGTTGACACAGGGGGAGGAGCACCGAGCTTTATGGGGCTGGGCGTGTGGAACAGGACTTTTTGTAGGTGGAAGATGTCATCGAGACAACCTTGCGGGCTGCTATGATCCGAACCGTCATTGTGGACCTAGATGGCACGATTCTGGACGGGCGGTTTCGGCACTATGCCTGTTACCGGCAGATCTTGGAGGAGCGTGGCCATGCGCCGGTCAGTTTGGAAAGCTATTGGCGGATGAAACTGGAGCGCGCGGACCGCAGGCAACAGTTGGCAGCAAGCGGTGCCGAAGCGATCCACGAGGACTTTTTGCGCGCTTGGTTGGAACAGATCGAACAGCCGGATCTTCTTGCCCTGGATCGCCTGCAGCCGGGCGTGACCGAGAAACTACGAGAATGGCGCGATCAGGGGGTGCGGTTGGTTCTTGCGACTATGCGGCGCCACCCGGAGCGCCTCAACGAGCAGCTGGCTCGTTTGGGTTTGGGTGCTCTTTTGGATCACGTAGTGGTGTGCGAGCATCGGCTGGGGGGTATTGGTAAGGCACAACAGGTTAAGAACGCGGTCGCAGGTCTATACCCCGAGTATTGTCTTTGGATTGGGGATACCGAATTCGACGTCAAGGCGGCTCGTGCACTCGGATGCCCGGTCTGCACGGTCACGGGGGGAGAGCGCACGGAATCTTATCTTGCGTCGCTGTCTCCGGATTTCTTGAGTCCGGACCTGAAGTCCATCGATTTGAGGCGTTATGAAGATTCGATTGCCAAAGGAACAAGGGTACTCTTTTAAGATACGTGAGAAGGGTAACAAAGACAGCGTTCGCCTCACTCGGGAGGGAGAGATGCGCATATGACTCTGGCAAACAACCTCAAAATGGTAGACGATGCTGACGACGACACTACCGCAGATTAGACTTAAACCGTGAGAGAGCTCAAACGGATTGAACGGTGCAAGCTGATCGATCTGCCGCAGATTGCCGATCCGCGCGGCAACCTCACCTTTATCGAGGGCGGCAGGCATGTCCCGTTCGAGATCAAACGGGTCTACTATTTGTATGACATACCCGGTGGCGCGGAGCGCGGCGGGCATGCGCACAAGGAACTGCAGCAGCTCATCATAGCCATGTCCGGTAGTTTCGATGTCGTGCTAGATGACGGGTACGCGACGGAAAGGCTGCATTTGAATCGCTCTTACTACGGTTTGTACGTCGGCACGATGGTGTGGCGCGAGATCGATAATTTCTCGTCCGGCTCCGTCTGTATGGTGCTGGCCTCAACCCTTTACGACGAGGCCGACTACTACCGGGATTATGACGCCTTTTTGCGAGCCGCGAAGGGCAAGGCATGAAGGTCCCGTTCCTTGACCTGAAGGCCGCTTATCTCGAGTCGAAAGAGGAGCTGGATGCTGCCTACCGCCGCGTCATGGAGTCCGGTTGGTACATCCTCGGACGGGAAGTAAGGGCGTTTGAGGAAGAGTTCGCCGCTTATTGCCAAGCTGAGCATTGCGTAGGTGTGGGTAACGGCCTGGATGCCTTGCACCTCATACTGCGTGCTTACGGAATCGGTGAGGGAGATGAGGTTATCGTCCCTGCCAACACGTATATCGCTACCTGGCTGGCGGTATCCTGCTCGGGAGCAAAGCCGGTGCCGGTAGAGCCCGACGAGCGCACCTACAATATCGATCCCGAACTCATCGAACCTGCCATTACGCCTCGTACCCGCGCCGTCATCCCCGTGCATCTGTACGGACAACCGGCGGATATGGATCCCATCAACCGGATAGCCGGTGAACGCGGCCTGAAGGTTATCGAAGACGCGGCCCAGGCTCACGGGGCGCTCTACAGGGGCAGGCGCGCGGGGTCGCTGAGTGATGCGGCCGCCTTTAGCTTCTACCCCGTCAAGAACCTGGGCGCCGTCGGCGACGGCGGCGCGGTGGTTACCGATGATGCGGAGCTGGCGGATAAAGTGCGCCTGCTACGCAACCACGGACAACGAGTGAAGAACCGCCATGAGGTCGAAGGGTTTAACTCGCGTCTGGACGAGTTGCAGGCGGCCTTTCTGCGGGTGAAGTTGAGCAAACTGGACGACTGGAACCGGCGCCGCCGGGCGGTGGCCGCCCGATACCTGGAAAGACTCGACCGCCTCCCCGCTCTTACTTTGCCCTTCGTGCCCGAGTGGGTGGAGCCGGTGTGGCACCTGTTCATAGTACGCTATCCGCCGCGGGACGTCTTGCAGCAGCACCTGGCGAATACCGGGATCGGCACCCAGATCCATTACCCTATCCCTCCCCATCTATCCGACGCTTATGCTGATAAAGGATGGGAGCCTGGAGATTTTCCGATGAGCGAACTTTTGGCCGGGGAAATATTGAGCTTGCCCATGAGTCCGCACGTTCAAAGAGGCCAGCTGGATAAGGTAGTGGGGTCCGTCGAGGAAGAGCTGGTGTGATCGGTGAGTGGCAGCGCGGTAGGGGTCTAATCTTTGTCGGCGGCAGTCCTCGCTCCGGCACAACCCTGGTGCAGAACATAATGGACAGCCATCCGGAGATCTGCGGCGGGCCGGAGTTTGACCACATCCCCGGCATCGTGGGTTTAAGAAACAAGCTTCGCGCCTCGGTTGAATCCGGCCGGATCAACATTTTCTGCTCTAAGGAGGATGTTGACAGGGAGATCGGCTTGCTCATCGTGCGGCTGCTTTCCCCCTACGCTGAAGAACGCGATTGTAAAGCAATTAGCGAAAAAACCCCGTGGAACGTGCTGGTCTTCCATGACCTTCTCGAGATCTTCCCCGAAGCCAGGCTTGTCTTTTGCGTAAGGGATCCCCGGGCCGTGGTAGCGTCAATGCTCCAGGTGGGCGCCAGGGCAGAGGCGAAGGGCGTGAACTCCCCTCCTTTTACCAGGAGCCTCTCCGCAGCCATCAGGACCATCAAAGCGACCAACAGCGCCGGGTTTAACGCCGCAAGCCACAGCGACAGGGTGCTGCCAGTGGTCTATGAGTGCCTACTCACCGATCCCGAGCGGGAGACAAAGAGGATATGTGATTTTTTGCGGGTGCGGTGGTCGGGAGAGATGCTCAGGCCCGGCAAGAGGGCTCATGACGGCGAAAAACTTCTGGATGAAGATAATATCTGGTATGACTCCAAGACGTACAGTAGCAACTTGGATCCCGGCCGGGCCGATAAGTGGAAGAGCCAGCTTAGCTTGAGCGACCAGGCCACGATCGCAATGTCGTTCAAGAACGACGAAAACCTCGGGCGTCTTGGCTACGACCTTACCGATGAAGGGCTGCCTGTAACCCGGCGTGTACTCGGCAGCGCCCGTATTGGAGTACCCGCCGCTCTGGAGAGGGGCCTTATTTGGGCTTCCTCCTACCCTGCGTTTAGAGAGTCCGGGGCAAAGCTACTGTCGCTGGCCAAGTCAGGGCGGCGACCTCATGCGTAGCCTCATGTCCGCTGTGTCAAAAACCGGATGAGTGCTTCACCCCAACAAGAGCAGTACGAGGCCCACGTGGGTCGGATAGCCCGGGGAGCCGGAATAGGGTCCTTCGGGGAGGGGATAGGACGGCTTCTAAACTACGTCACCCAGATCGCTCTGGCCCGCATGTACGGGCCGACCTCATTGGGTTTCTACGTTTTGGGGATCACGGTGGTCCAGGCGGCCAACGTTTTCGCCCAGTTTGGGATGAACCAGGGGGTGGTGCGGCACGTCGCTCACTACCAGGCCCAAAAGGATGTGGCGCGGGTACGTGGGAGTATCCTGATGGTGCTCTGGATAGGCTTCGCGCTGAGCTTGATGCTCGCCGGGCTCATCTTCTTCGGCGCGGGATTTCTCGCGGAGAGCGTCTTCAGCAAGCCCTCCCTGGAGGCCGTGATCAGAGCATTCTCCGTCTCCCTGCCTTTCTTTACGGTGATGAGCCTGGCTCTCTGGGCCACGCAGGGCTTCCAGACCGTAAAGTACGATGCCTACGTCCAGCAGATACAACGGCCCCTGTTAAACCTCGTGCTCGTATTGATCTTCTATTTTTTGGGGGCTCAGGTGCTTGGCGCCGTCGCCGCCTACATCCTCTCCATGGCGGCAGGAGCCGTTTTCGCCCTATACTATCTGAAGCGGATATTCCCCAAGCTGCTTGATCGAGATACGCCGCCCAAGTTCGAGCCCCGAGCGTTGTTCGGCGTTTCCGCCCCGATGGTCGTGGCCAACTTCACACAGCACATGAACTCCTGGATCGTGGTCGTCGTGCTGGGCGCCCTCGCCACCGCCGAGAGCGTAGGCATCTTCAACGCCTCGGCCCGTACGGCGGCTCTCTCGGCCCTGGTGCTCTCGGCGTTCAAGATATTCTCTCCAATGGTCTCCAACCTCTACGGGAGGGGCGAACTGGAGGATCTGGGCAATCTCTACCGGGATATCTCCCGTTGGGCCTTTACCGGATCCCTTGCGCTCTTTCTGGTTACCGTACTGCTGGCCAGGGACATAATGACGATGTTCGGACCGAAGTTCGTCAGCGGTTGGGCGGTGATGGTCGTTATAGCCGCGGGTCAGTTGTTTAACTCTTCAACAGGTCCCGGGCGTGGCACTCTAGCCATGACCGGGCATCAGAGGATAGTTATGTGCGTTACGCTAGGCTCCGTTGCTACGAGTTTCGCCTTAGGCGTGATATTGATTCCTCCCTACGGCAGCATGGGGGCGGGGGTAGCCACGGCGACCGGTTTGATCTTGTCGAATACCGTGGGCCTTTTCTTCATCAAGCGGCGGCTGGGGTTGTGGCCCTACGGCCGCGGATATCTGAAACCCCTTACCGCCGGGCTTCTGGCCGCTGCTGGAGCTCATGTGGTAAAGCTGGTGCTCCCTCTCCCCACCGGTATCCCGACTATATTGGTCGTCGCTCCGCTCTTCCTGGCGTGTTTTGTGGCGTTGGTTTTGGCTTTTGGCCTGAGTTCCGGCGACCGGCTGTTTCTTGCTGCTCTCCGAAAAGCAGTTCTTGCGCGCAGTCCGGCGCGGCGCTTGAAACGTACCAGCGAGTGATTTAAGGTAGCCTAATGTGGGCGGTGATTTGAAACAAGAAGGGGCATAAGTTTGCCCCGAGTTAGTAGGGTGCAGCCAGGGAGATAGAGCTGTATGACGATGCCTAACTTTCTCGTAATAGGGGCCGGTAAGTCCGGGACGAGTTCGCTCTATCATTATCTGAGCCAGCACCCCCAGATCTACATAACCCCGATAAAGGAACCAAAGTTTTTTGCGTTTGAGGGTGAGGAGTTAGACTTCCGCGGGCCGGGTGACCAGACTGCGCATCGCTCTACGGTCACCGACATCGAAACCTATCGCGCTCTATTCGACGGCGTTTCGGGTGAGAGGGCTGCTGGCGAGGTTTCCCCCGTGTATATCTACATCCCGAAAGCTCCCGAGCGCATAGAGTATTATATACCTGAGGCGAAGCTGATCGCCATACTCCGCGACCCGGTAGAGAGAGCTTATTCCAGCTTTCTACATCTGGTCCGCGACGGTCGTGAGGCGTTCGATGATTTTGCCCGGGCCCTTCAAGAGGAGGAATCTCGCATAATGCGCAACTACGCTCCCCTCTGGCACTATAAGGAGGGTGGATTTTACTATGCTCAGTTGAGTAGGTACTTTGAGCGTTTTGATAGGAGGAAAATCCGCATCTACCTCTACGAGGACTTAAAGGAAGATCCCGCCGGCGGCCTGCGGGATATTTTCCGATTTCTCGATGTGGATGAAAGGTTTGTCCCGGATATGTCTGCCAGATACAACGTAGGTGGAATTCCCAAAAACAAGGGTTTGCACGCTTTTTTGACGAGACCCAATCCGGTCAAAGCCGCCGTCCTGCCATTTGTCCCAACCGGGGTGCGCAAGCGCCTGAGGACCAGCCTCAGGGATCGAAACCTTCACAGCCCTCCAGAAATTTCGCTGGAGGTACGGCAGCAACTGATCGAGGTATACCGGGAGGACGTTCTGAAGCTGGAGGAACTTATCCAACGGGATCTTTCAAGGTGGCTGGAGTAAGCTTAGGCTAGAGGTTCTTGATTATGAGCAAACCACTGGTTACATTCATGTTGTATGCGTACAACCATGAGCGGTTCGTCCGGGAGGCTGTCAGGGGAGCGCTGGCTCAGAGCTACTCTCCGCTGGAGATAATCATTTCGGACGATTGCTCCCAAGACCGGACGTTTGAGATTATCGAAGAAGAGGTGGCGGGCTATGACGGGCCGCACAAGATAGTGCTCAACCGCAACGAGGAAAACCTCGGTACGGCGGGGCACATCAATCGGCTAATGGAACTCGCGGAAGGGAGGCTGATCGTAGCCGCCGCGAGCGACGACATCTCGCTGCCAACGCGCACCGAGGAAGAGGTAAGAGCCTGGTCCGAGGGAGGGGCCTACTCCATATATTCGAACGCGGTGGTTATCGACGAAAATGGGGTTGATAGAGGAGCTTTCGCCAATAATAATGGAGTCTTCGCTGAGTCCCCGCCGGCGCCGATAAAGTCGTGGCAGAATATAGTCCGGTACGGGCGCGGGTTTTTGGGTTGTACTCATGCCTGGGACCGAGCCGTATTTGATACATTTGGGCTATTGCCGGAGGACGTTGTTTCTGAAGACCTTACGATTTCATTCCGCTCCGCTCTTATCGGAGAAGTGGCTTACGTTGATAAATGTCTGGTCAAGTACCGTCGGCATGGAACAAACCTATCGAAGGATAAAGAGCACGTCTTGCAAATGGATCTACCGCAGTTCACAGAGTGGGCGGCTGCAGACTCACGGATGGAAAAGGTACATTACGAGAGCTGGTTGCGCGACGCGCTTCTTTTAAGATCGATCCGCCCTGAAATGGAGGCTGAAACTCTGCAAGCCGTGAGAAGTATCAGGGCAAGGATCGCGCTCTGCGAGCTTACCGCATCCATAAAGAACAGTAGGTGGGATAGGTGGAGTCGTTGCCTGGGTAGTATTAAGTACGTAAAAGACATCGGGGTCACGCAGGTAGTAAAAAGTTGTTTCCTAGTCTTGTCGCCGGGGATTTACCTTAATGCCCAGAAATGGCGCATAAAGCTAGGCCGTTGAAGATCTGTATTTATGTACGCCGGTATGCGGAACAGTGTAGATTACATCAAGCGGCAGGTGCAGCTTCATGCCGGAAAGCGTCCTCTTTTATTTTACAGCCTCTTGGGATTGAGGCGGAAGCGTCGTGAATCAGCGGTAAGCAAGGCCACACAACTGGTCATAGAGGGTTTCCCAAGGTCGGGGAACACGTTTGCCGTAGTTGCTTTCAGACAGGCACAACAAGAGAGCATCTCTATCGCCAGCCACCTCCACGCTCCAGCACAAGTGATCCGGGCGGTACGGTGGGAAATACCTACCCTCGTACTGATACGAAACCCTGTAGATGCTGTGGTGTCGCTGGTAATAAGGCATCCGCATATCTCGACTACCTGGGCTTTGAAAAGCTACATTTCGTTCTACGAAACCATCGCCAGCTATCGC
>JACCTS010000045.1 GCA_013812245.1 Rubrobacter sp. | reverse complement strand
TTCGGCCATTCTTCAACGATTTCTAATGGAGGAGAGCTAATTTGGTGACCCCTATTGTGCGCCGCGAGCGGCATCCGTATGCCCGTTTGCAGACCACCGATTTTCAGTTGCCGGCTCTCGTGGAGATACAGCTCCGTTCTTTCGAGAGGTTTTTAGAAGAGGGCATTCAGAGAACCCTCACCGAGATTTCACCGATAGAGGATTACACGGGTTCTTACGCCGTGGAGTTCGGGGACGCATATTTCGACGATCCACCGGCCTCCATGGAAGAGTGCATGACCAAGGACAAGACGTACTCGGCGCCGCTGTTCGTGCGGGTGCGCTTCATCGTCAAGGAGACGGGGGAGCTCAGGGAGCAGGACGTCTTCATGGGCGACTTCCCGCTGATGACGAACTCGGGGACGTTCATCATAAACGGGACCGAGCGCGTCGTTGTGACGCAGCTCGTGCGCTCGCCAGGCGCGTACGTGATGGAGCCGAAGGACCAGGCCAAGCAGGTCTTGACGGCGAGCTTGATGCCGGGGCGCGGCTCGTGGCTGGAGTTCGAGGTAGAGAAGGGCAAGGCTTACGTCTCTGTCAGGATCGACCGCAAGCGCAAGCTGCCAGTCACCGTCCTGTTGAAGGCCCTCGGGATGGGCGGGCCGGAGGAGATCCTCTCCCGCTTCGAGGATTCGTGGCTGATCCGCAACACGCTGGAGCAGGACTCGACCACCTCGCAGGACGACGCCCTGCTGGAAGTGTTCCGCCGGCAGCGGCCCGGCGAGCCGGTGAACGTCGAGAACGCGCAGAACCTCGTCCAGGGGCTCTTCTTCGACTCCAAGCGCTACGACCTGACCGAGGTCGGGCGTTACAAGGTCAACAAGAAGTTGCGGCTGGACGTGCCGCTGGAGAACCATACGCTGACCATTGAGGACATCGAAGGTCTTTTGAAGCGGTTGCTTGGGATCTCCGCCGAGGTCGCCGAGGAGGAGGAGTTCGGGCGGGTCAACTACGAGCGCATCAGGCACAAGCTCGACGAGTATGAGCACTTCGGCAACCGGCGTCTGCGTACCGTGGGCGAGTTGGTGAAGGAGGCGTTCCGCATCGGGATGTACCGTATGGAGCGGGTCGTCCGGGAGCGGATGACGACGCAGGACACCGACACCATAACCCCTCAGAGCGTGGTGAACACCAAGCCCGTGGCGAGCGCCATCAAGGAGTTCTTCGGGTCCTCGCAGCTTTCGCAGTTCATGGACCAGACGAATACTCTGTCGGGGCTGTCTCACCGGCGCCGCCTGAATGCGATGGGGGCGGGCGGTTTGAGCCGGGAACGGGCGCCCATAGAGGTGCGCGACGTGCATCCGACGCACTATGGCCGGATGTGCCCCATCGAGACACCGGAGGGTCCGAACATCGGGCTCATCGGGCAGCTCTCGACGTTCGCGAAGGTGGATAATTACGGCTTCGTTCAGACTCCGTACCGCAAGGTCGTGGACGGCAAGTTGACCGAGGAGATCGAGTACCTCTCGGCGGATGAGGAGGAAGAGCTCACCATCGCCCAGGCCAACACGCCCGTGAACCTGGAGACCGGTGAGATCACCGAGGAGCAGGTCCTCGCCCGCAAGCGGGGCGGGGACGTGGCGACGGTGTCGCCGGAAGAGATAGATTACATGGACGTAGCGCCGCTGCAGACGGTCTCGGTGGCGACGGCCCTGATCCCGTTCCTGGAGCACGACGACGCCAACCGCGCGCTGATGGGCGCGAACATGCAGCGGCAGGCGGTGCCCCTGCTCCGCAGCGAGGCCCCTTACGTCGGGACCGGCATGGAGTTCCGGGCGGCGGCGGACACCGGCGACGTGCTGCTGGCGCGTAACGCCGGTAAGATCGAGCGGGTCACGGCGGCCGGCATCACGGTGCGCAAGGACGACGGATCGGCCGATGAGTACCCGCTGCGCAAGTTCGCCCGCTCCAACCAGGGCACGTGCGTCAACCAGCGTCCGCTGGTCACCGAGGGCGAGACGGTGGAGGCCGGGACGGTGCTTGCCGACGGTTCCTCGACCGACGAGGGCGAACTTGCCCTTGGAAAGAACCTCTGCGTGGCGTTCATGCCGTGGGAGGGTTTCAACTTCGAGGACGCCATCATCATCTCCGAGCGCATCGTCAAGGACGATGTGCTGACCTCCATCCACATCGAGGAGTATGAGGTCCAGGCCCGCGATACCAAACTGGGCCCCGAGGAGATCACGCGGGACATCCCCAACGCCTCGGACGACGTGCTTATGAACCTCGACTCCGACGGCATCATCCGCATCGGGGCTGAGGTTGGTTCCGGCGACGTGCTGGTCGGCAAGGTCACGCCGAAGGGCGAGAGCGAGCCGACACCGGAGGAGAAGCTCCTCCGTGCGATCTTCGGCGAGAAGGCGCGCGAGGTGAAGGACTCTTCGCTGAAGGTGCCACACGGCGAGGGTGGCGTCGTCATAGACGTCAAGCGGTTCAGCCGCGAGGACGGCGACGACGCGCTCCAGCCTGGCGTCAACGAGCAGGTTCGCGTGTTCGTGGCGACCAAGCGCAAGATCGCGGAGGGCGACAAGCTCGCCGGGCGCCACGGCAACAAGGGCGTCATCTCCAAGATCGTGCCGGAGGAGGACATGCCGTTCATGGAGGACGGGCGTCCAGTGGACGTTATTCTCTCTCCACTCGGCGTGCCGAGCCGGATGAACATCGGACAGATCCTGGAGACCCATCTAGGGTGGGCCGCGAGCCAGGGGCTCGGCGAGAACGGCGGCGAGCCGACGTTCGTCTCAACGCCGGTCTTCTCCGGCGCGGAGGTCGCTGACATCGACGAGGCCATCGAGAAGGTCCGCACGAACGGTGGTTCCGAGGTCGGGATGGGCCGCGGCGGCAAGGTGACGCTGTACGATGGGCGCACCGGCGAAGCGTTCGACGGCCGCATCACCGTTGGCTACATGTACATACTGAAGCTGCTGCACTTGGTGGACGACAAGATCCACGCCC
>JACCTS010000043.1 GCA_013812245.1 Rubrobacter sp. | reverse complement strand
ACCTGGGGAGGGCGCAGGGTTTCGGGCCGCGTCTGCGACCGGGAGCCGTACGGGCTGCTGCTGGACGTGGAGGGGCCGGACGGTGACCCCGCCGATGTGGAATCCGGCGGTTCGACCAGCTACGTGTTCATGCCGTGGACCAGCGTGGATCAGGTCTGGATCCAGGACATCATCACCCGTCGCGTCAAGTACCTGCGCGACGGGTGACGATGCGTTTCCGGGCTACTTCGTCAGATACTCGGGGGAAGTGACGGCCCCCTCGGAGGCCGAGGACACGAGGGCCGCGTACTTGGCCAGCACGCCGGTCGTGTAACGGGGCTGCGGCTCCTCCCAGTCCTTGAGGCGCGCTTCTATTTCTTCGTCCGTCAGGTCCGCGCTCAGGGTTCGGTTGGTGATGTCGAAGGTGATGGTGTCGCCGTCGCGGAGGGCGGCGATGGGGCCGCGATGGGCGGCCTCGGGGGCGACGTGGCCGGCCATCAGGCCGCGGGTCGCGCCGGAGAAGCGGCCGTCGGTCATCAGGGCGACCGACTCGCCGAGGCCCTGCCCGACGATGGCGGCGGTCACGCCGAGCATCTCGCGCATCCCCGGCCCGCCTTTCGGGCCTTCGTTACGGATCACCACCACGTCCCCCGCGACCACGCGCTCGGCCTGGACCGCCTCCATCGCCTCCTCCTCCGAGTCGAAGACGCGGGCAGGGCCCGTGTGATCCAGGCGCGTGTAGCCAGCGACCTTGACCACGCAGCCCTCCGGCGCCAGGTTGCCCTTGAGGATGACGAGCCCACCCGAATCGCGCAACGGGCTCTCGACCGGCACGACGACCTCCTGCCCCGGCCGCTCTTCCGCGGACTCCACCTCATCGGCGAGGGTGTTGCCGGTCACGGTGAGCTGGTCGCCTTCAAGGAGGTCCGCGTCCAGGAGACGTTTGCCGAACAGGCGGGTGCCGCCGGCGCGGTCCAGGTCAACGGCGGTGAAGCGCCCGCCGGGCTTGAGGTCGGCGATGATGGGCGTGCGGGAGCTGACCCGGTCGAAATCGTCTATGTCGAGCGGGATGCCGGCCTCGCGGGCTATGGCGAGCAGGTGCAAAACCAGATTGGTCGAGCCGCCGCTGGCCGCGCCGGCGGCGATGGCGTTCTCGAAGGATGTGCGGGTGAGTATGCGCTCCGGCGAGAGCCCGTTCTCAAGGAGCCGCATCACCAGCCGGCCCGCCGCGACGCATTCCTCGTCCTTGCGGCCGTCGAGGGCCGGGGGGCTGGCGGAGCCCATTGGGGAGAGGCCCAGGAACTCCAGGACCATCGCCATAGTGTTGGCGGTGAACTGGCCGCCGCACGCGCCCGCTCCGGGGCAGGCGTGGCGTTCGATGTCCGTGAGATCCGCGTCGGACATCTTGCCTGCGGCGTTGGCGCCAACGGCCTCGAACACGTCCTGGATGGTCACGTCGTGGTCCCGGAAACGCCCCGGCGCTATGGAGCCGGAGTACACGATCACACCGGGAATCCCCAGCCGGACGTGGGCCATAGCCGCCGCCGGGATGGTCTTGTCACAGCCGACGAGAGTAACGATGGCGTCGAACATGTGCCCGCGCCCGACGAGCTCGATGGAGTCGGAGATCACCTCGCGGCTGACGAGGCTCGCCTTCATACCCTGCGTGCCCATCGTTATGCCGTCGGAGACGGCGATGGTGTTGAGCTCCATCGGCGTGCCGCCCGCCTCGCGCACGCCTTCCTTGACCTTCTCGGCCAGCCGCCGGTGGTTATAGTTGCAGGGCATCGTCTCGATCCAGGAATGCGCCACCCCGACTATGGGCTTGTGCAGGTCCTCCTCGGTGTAGCCCATTCCCAAAAGGAACGACCGCGCCGGCGCCCGGTCCCTGCCCTCCAGGATGGTGCGGCTCTTGTGCCGGGTATCCGTCGTCTCCATGAAACCTCCCTCTCCAATGATGCGCGCTCGCCAATACGGGAGAGTATAAGAGAAGCCCCTCCCCGAACGCCACAGGGTGCGGGCAAGGGCTGTTCGGCCGGGCGGTTCGTGCCGGATCGCTACGGCGCGGCATGGAATTGCCGATGGGGTACGAAGTGGATCGCGTAACCAGCGTAGTCCCCCCGCGGCCGGGTGACGGCGCCGCCTCGGCGGGTAGAATATGGACGCCGTGGTACCGAAAGATGGGTGGCTGGCATGGAGACGAAGAAGACGCCCCGCAAGGTGAGCGCAGGGACCAGCATAGGGCACGTCCACCTGAAGGTGGCGAACATCGAGCGGGCGCTAGGCTTCTACCGCGACATCCTCGGCTTCGAGGTCATGCAGTGGTATGGGGAGGACGCGGTATTTCTCTCTGCGGGTGGCTATCATCATCACATTGGCCTGAACACCTGGGAGAGCCGGGGCGCGCCTCCCGCTCCCAGAAGGTCGGCCGGGCTGTTCCACCTCGCCATCCTCTACCCGGAGCGCCGGGATCTCGCCCAGGCCCTCCGCTGGATCATAGAGGCGGAGTACCCCGTAGACGGGGCCTCGGATCACGGGGTGTCCGAGGCGCTGTACCTGCGCGACCCTGACGGCAACGGTGTCGAGCTGTACAGCGACCGCCCGCGGGAGGCGTGGCCCCTGGATCGCGACGGCAAGCTGGCGATGGTCACACGTCCGCTCGATGTGGAGGGTCTGCTGGCGGAGTTGGACAAGTCCGCATCCGGCTGACGAAGCCGTGCTGATGGTGCGGTGCTACTCCCTTTCGGCGAACACGGCGACCGCGTGGGCGGCGGCGTTCGACATCTCGTCCACGGCTTCGCGGTCCACGTTGCTGGTATCGTCACAGGCCGCGTGGTAGCAGGGATCGTAGGGTTGGCCCGCTTCGCCGCCGTAGGTTTCGGCCTGGTCTCCCGACTTCGTACCGCCCGCTCCCGAGAACAGGCCGCCCGAGGGGACGCCCGCCTCCTCGAACGGGCCGTGGTCCGAGCGTCCGGCCAGGTTGAGCGTCTCGGTGCTCCGAAGGTTCCGGGCGGCGAAGTAGTCCTCGAAGACCGTCGTTACCTCATCCGAGCCGTAGACGAAGCGGACGTGGTTGGGGGAACCGACCATGTCGAAGTTCAGGTAGGCGGAGGTCCTATCGAGCTCGGAATCGCTCAGACTGTCCATGTAGTGCTGGGAGCCGACCAGGCCCAACTCCTCCGCGCCCCAGAAGGCGAAGCGGACGTGGTTGCGCGTCTCGATGTCCTTTTCGCCTATCTGCTCGGCGATCTCAAGTATCGTTGCGGAGCCGGAGCCGTTGTCGTTGATGCCTGGGCCCTCCGGCACCGAGTCGAGATGGGCGCCCACCATCACCATGTTCCCCGCATCGCCGCGCGGCGTCTCGGCGATGACATTGCTCGTGGTGTGACTGACCGAGATGGTCCGGGCGGAGATACGTACCCGCGCGCCGCCGCCCCTGGCCTCACGCAGCAACTCGTTCCCGACCGGGTAGCTCGTACCGAGCACGGGTATGCTCGTTCCCGGCTCGCCCAGTGTCCCGGCGAACGCCTCGGATTTCGAGGGCGAGTCGTCGAAGATCAAAGCCGCCATAGCCCCGGCATCCTCCGCGTTGCGGGCTTTTTGCTCGAAGGTGCACGCGCCGCGCTGCAGCAGGGCCACCCCGCCCGCCCGGAAGCCGTCGAAATCTCCGGCTTCGCAGCCGCTGTCCGAAGATCCTTCCGCAGCGTCCACCGGGATGATCTTCGCCGTCACTTCTCCGTCACCCGAGTACTCCATCAGGGCGAAGTCCGCGCCCTGATCGTACTCCCTGGCGTCAGAGGACACACGTTCCAGGCTCGTGGCTTCGGTCTCCTGGAATACCGGCAACTCGAATTTCTGCACGGTGACGCGGTAGTCGGCTTGCCGGAGCGTCTGGGCGACGTACTCAGCCGAGGCGTCGTAGCCGGGCGTGCCGGCGGCGCGGTTGCCGCCGTTCTGCCGGGCGATGTCTTGCAACCTGCGCTCGTGCTCCATGATGCCCTTTGGGGACACCGCTTCGCGGAGAGAGGATGAGAGATTCCGTGTTGCGGCGGACACCCGTTCGGACGGGTCTTCAGGGCGTGTGATCGCGAGTACCACCACGCCGCCGAGGACCGCGAGCCCGGCCAGCAGGCAGAGGATTACGATGGTGGTCCGGCGCACGGGAACTTTTTAGCACAGGCGGGCCGGGACTCACCCCCAACTCGCCCGGTGCCAGGTGCTACGAGGAGCCGGTGGCGGGCACGTCCCGGTTCCGGCGTCGCCACCACACGAGGCCGAAGACGAGCAGTGGGACGAGCCACCAGCCGAAGGCCACGGCGGAGATTGCGATGGTCGCCATCCCCTGGAGGACGCTCAACGAGGCGGCCCACGCGCGGGCCGCGACGGCGCTCGGGTCCCAGGACGGCTTGGGGTTCGGCTTGGGGGTGACGACCGGCTGGATGCTCAGGGAGATCTGGGAGAAGGCCGTGCGGTTTTCGAGGTACTTGATCCTGCCCTGCACCAGCTCTATCTCACCCCGCACGACGGTGAGCTCGCGTTGGATGGTGAGCGTATCTTCGACGCTTCTGACCCTATCGTACAGATCCAGAAGGCTCTTCTCGGTGGCCAGCAGGTTGCGCTCTCTGGACTTGAGATCCACGAACTCCTCTGTCACGTCCTGGCCCGCGACGCTGTCATCCGTGACCCTCTTGCCCAGCCCGCGCAACTCGGCCAGCGCGCTCTCGAACTCCTCGGCTGGCACCGAGAGCACGAGGCTCGCGTACACGGAGTCTTCCCGGCTCGTTCCCTGGGTGACCTGCGCGTCGAGGATGCTGCCGCCGTAGCGCGCGGCTATCTGCTGCGCTTCAGCGGCGCTGCCGCGCACGTCCTCCGAACGGACGCCGAGGTTCGCGGTCTTCACGATCTTGCGGTCGAAGGTCTGCGGCAGGGGTTGAGCCGAAGACTGCACCCCACTCTCAGGGGTGGTCTGGCTCTCGGTCCCGGCGGCGACGCCGGCCGACGCCCCGGAAGCCTGCGCGCTGGACGCGAGCTCGTCGCCGCCGGCGGACTTTGGCATGTCCTCGGTCATCGCTATGTCCTGAGATCCAGCCTTATCCACCGAACCACCCGCCCCCGACACCCCTCCGCCGCCGGACCCAGCCGATTCGCCGCCGCTGCACGCCGCGAGGATGACCACTAACAGCAGGAGCAAACCCGCCGTACCGGTGAGTGTGTAGCGTCTGGCCTTCACTTTGTCCTCCTCGCGTCCGGGGCCGTCTACCCCCTATACAACCCCCGGCGGAGGAAGGTTCCCCAGAAGCGGCCCTAGCGAACCGACTCGGCGATGCGGACGGCCTCTTCCCGCGACAGGGCCGACTCCATCCGCAGCGCGCGCCCGTGTCGATTCCAGAGCAGTACGCCTTTTGGAGGAGCGGTTCCCGCCGCTGTCTTCGGAAGGCCGCGCCCGCCCGGGGCCCAGTAACCGCGTCCGTCATCGAATCTAACCGTTTCGAGGCGCAACGTCTCGGGCTTCTCACCGAGGTAGACCGAACCGAGGCCAGATGGCAGCTCGGTGAGGATGAGCCCGATCCCCGTCTCACCGATGGGCGGCAGGCCGGAACGGGCACGGTAGACGAGCGTGACACCGCCCGCATCTGATGGCGCAGCAGCATACACCT
>JACCTS010000118.1 GCA_013812245.1 Rubrobacter sp. | reverse complement strand
TCGTGGTCGCGCCGATGACCTGGATCTCACCGCGCGCCAGCGCCGGCTTCAGGATAGAAGCCGCGTCTATCGCGCCCTCGGCGGCTCCGGCCCCGACGAGGTTGTGGATCTCGTCTATGAACAGGATGACGTCGCCGTGGTCGGTGATCTCCTTCATGATCTTCTTGAGACGCTCTTCGAACTCGCCGCGGTACTTGGAACCGGCGACGAGCGCGCCGAGGTCGAGGGTGTAGACCTCTTTGCCAGCCAAAATCTCAGGAACTCGCTCCTCGGCGATCTCCTCGGCCAGCCCCTCGACGATAGCGGTCTTGCCAACGCCCGGCTCCCCGATGATGACGGGGTTGTTCTTGGTGCGCCGCACGAGGATCTGCATGATCCTCTCTATCTCCTGCGTCCGGCCGATGACCGGGTCGAGCTTGTCCTCTTCGGCATACATGGTGAGGTTGCGCCCGTACTGGTCGAGCTGGCGGGTCTTGGGCCGCTTGGCTTCCGCGCCACCCCGTGCGCCGCCCTGCTCGCCGCCCCGGCCACGGCCGGAACGTCCGCCGCCGAGCATCCGCACGACCTCGCGCCGCACCTTGTCCGGGTCGACGTCCAGGTTGGAGAGCACGCGGGCCGCGACGCCCTCGGACTCGCGCACGAGCCCGAGCAGGATGTGCTCGGTGCCTATGTAGTTGTGCCCGAGCTGCAGCGCCTCCCTCAGCGCCAGCTCGAGAACCTTCTTGGAGCGCGGGGTGAACGGGGCCTGTCCGCCGGTCCCCTCTTCGCCATAGCCGACGATGCTCTCGACCTGCTCGCGCACCTCGTCGAGGGTGACGTTGAGCGAGGAAAGAGCACGGGCCGCGACGCCCTCATCCTCCCTGAGGAGGCCGAGGAGCAGGTGCTCCGTGCCGATGTAGTTGTGGTTGAAGTGGCGTGCTTCTTCCTGGGCCAGCACCACCACCTTGCGGGCCCTCTCGGTAAAACGTTCGAACATTAGCGGGAGCCTCCTCCATTCTGAGGGTCCTTCGGAACGTCGGTCATGGTAACGGTCTGAAACTGTCTACGGAAATCGAAGATAAATGGATTATACGATGTCAAAAATCTGCCCTTCGAAATTATGCTGCTCTCCATATGCGCCGCCTACCAGTGAGTATACAAAAAGGTTCTGCCCGTTTACGGACCAATTCAGCGCTTTACGCTCTCAGCGCGATAACTGGTGTGGCCGCTTCTCGAATCACCTTTCAGTAGTGCTCAAGGTCATCGCAGCTTTCCTGTTGAATCGGCGATATTCGGTGTCCCGCATCACACCGACAACCTCTCCCGGACGATTTCATCCGGCAGTCCGGCCACGAAAGGACCGGCCTTTGGACCACTCTTCTTACCGAGCAGGACCGTGTACACTGCCCCGAACGCTTTCTTGGGCTTTAGTCCCCTCTCCACGGCCGTGGAGTACAGCATATCCTGAACCGCCTCGCCGTCCATGTCCGGGCTGAATTTTTCTGCTACCGCGGTGAGATATGCGCGCTGTTCGCCGTCGAGATCCGCCGCAGCCTCCACTGCCTCACCGGGTTCCAGCACCCGCAGCCGCAACGACTCCGGCGCCCACTCCCCGGCCCAGTTGCGGGCGTACTGCAGATCGTGGAAGAGTTTCTCCGGGTCACGAGCGGCGGCCTCGTAACCGCCCCGGCGCAGCATCTCCGCAGCGACCTCCGTGTTGGCGCCGGCCGTCTGGGCGACGGTGACGAGATGCAGGAATGGGACGTAGGGCTCCCCAGCTTCGGCGCGGTACTCGTCCACGAAGCGGGGGAAGCCTTCGCCGAGGTCCAGTTCCAGAGCACGGGCGGGGTCGCGGCCGAGCATCATCCGCCGCAGGGCGTCCGGCGGCATGATGCGGAGCAGGTCTTTCGGCAGCAACACTATGCCCTTCGAGGAGCTCATGGCACCCTGGCCTTTGATGGAGATCCACTCGTACTCGTACCGGCCCGGCACGGGATAGTGGAAGACCTCCCGCGACATTCGGTCGGCCGTATCGGTCGAGCCGCCGCGGCTGGTGTGGTCCTTGCCGAACGGCTCGAAGGTGACGCCGAGCGCCTTCCACCGCGCCGCAAGCTCCACCCTCCAGCCGAGCTTGCCCTCGCCCTTCGAGTAGTCCGCGACGCCCTCGTTGCCGTCCCGGTCCACGAAGACGACCCTGTTCTCATCAGGCAGGTGCTCGACCACGCGATTGCCCGTGAGGCTCCCGGACGCGGCCCGCGGCTGGTACGGCGACCAGCTCTCTGGCATCTCGCGCCCGCTGATTTCTTCGAGGATGCGGCGCAGGTCCGCCGCGCGCTCGATGGCCTCCCGCGTCACGTCCGTGTAAGCGCCGCCGTCGTAGAGCTGGTGCGAGCGGAGGACCTCGATGTCCATGCCCATCTCGTGCAGGGACTCCTCGAACGGAACGAGGAAGTGATCCGCGTACGAGGCGTGGCAGCCCTCGGGGTCGGGGACGTTGGAGAGGCTATGGCCGATGTAGCGCTCGTACTCCCTGGGGACACCGGGCGCTATCCTCCTGAGCGGGTCTATCGTGTCGGCGTGGAAGATGAAGCGGACCTCCGAGCCGCGCTCCCTGAGAGCGTTCGCAACGGCCTCGGCGACCAGCACCTCGCGCAGGTTGTGGATGTTCCCCGAAGGGCTGATGCCGGTGACGACTACGTGCGGTCCTTCGCCGTGGATCTCCGCCACGCGCTCCGCTGTTCTCCGCGCCCAGCCGGGTACGGTCATTTCGTCTCTCATCCGCTGCTCCAAGAAAGTCTGGAAGGGGGGATTATAGAGAAGCCGCCGGGGCTACACCGGCCATCAGGCCCGTCTAGCTGGCGACCTCGACGTTGACGATCTCGTACTCCGTCGAGCCGCGGGGCGTCGCCACGGTGACCTTCTCCCCCACACGGCGTTTCAGCACGGCCCGGCCCACCGGGGAGGCGTGCGAAAGCTTGCCGCTCGGCGGGTCGGATTCGTTGGCGCCCACGATCTGGAAGGTCCGCTCTTCTTTCTTGCCGACGACCCTCAGCGTTACGCGGGTACCGAGATCCACCGAATCGTCACTCACCGCCTCCGATAGGTCCACGACCCTCACGTTGCGGACGCGGCGCTGGAGTTCGCTGATCCGGCGCTCTAGAAGCCCCTGTTCCGTCTTGGCGTCGTCGTACTCGGAGTTCTCCGAGATGTCGCCGAACTCCCGGGCCTGCCGGATGCGATCCGCGATCTCTTTGCGGCGTACTTCCGTGAGGTGCGAGAGTTCCTGTTGGAGCTTCTCCATGCCCTCCGGGGTAACGAGTTCTTGGTTCCTCTCCGTCATAAGGTGCGAGATTATACGGGCGGTCGCGGGGAGTGTCAACGAAAAGGCCCGTCCTTATTTCAGCCCGTTAGCCCGCCAGCCTCACCGCAGCCCAAGTCGAGTCTGGGATCACGTGCAAGAGCCTTCCGCCGAACCTTTGCGCTACTGAAATTCCGGCCAGCACGCGGTCGTATCTCCCTGGAGCTCTTTACTGACGAGCTACTTCGAGTTCATCTCGTACAAGATGCGAAGGCCCTTCAACGTGAGATCCGGATCCAGCTTCTGTATCTCATGGCAATGCGGGACGATGGCCGGGGCCGGTCCTCCCGTTGCTATAACCTGGAGGCCATCAACGGGCTCGGATGAGGCCAACTCTTCCCTGAAACGTCGGATCAGGGCGTCCACCGCGCCCGCGTAGCCGAAGATGAAACCGCTGCGGATGGCGTTCGGGGTGTTCGTGGCGATGGCTTTCGGTACCCCGACTTCCAGGTCCACGTTCTGGAGCTTGGCCGCTCGCGAGGCAAGGGTGTCCAGGGAGATGTAGACGCCGGGCATGAGGGCGCCGCCCAGGTAGTTGGCGTCACTTCCCACGACCTCGACTGTCGTTGCCGTCCCGAAATCCACGATGATCGCCGGCGTCCCGTAGTAGCGAACCGCCGCTACGGAGTTGACGATCCGATCCGAGCCCAAAGCCGTCGGGTCGTCGTAGTGGATCTCTAGTCCCGTCTTTATCTCCGACGACACCGAATAGAACGGGACATTCAACAGGTTCTCGGCGAAGCGTCTGTATGCCCGGACGAGCGGCGGTACGTCGCTCGACACGATCATGGCCTCGACCTCGGACAGGCTCATCCCGCGAAGCTCCAGCAACGCCGCGCAGCCGATCCCAACCTCATCCGACGAGCGATGGGCTTCCGTGGCCATCCGCCAATGGGCCTTGAGATCCTCGCCTTCGAACACACCAAGCACCGTCTGCGTGTTCCCTATGTCCGCCGCCATCAACACAATACCCCGACCTCCCCCATTTCCCTGACACCATCGAGATCCGCTTCAGCCAGCAGATCTGCCACGGCACCACGTCCCGGAATGTACAGGCCCGGGCCCAGGGCCGCGAGACCTCGTAAGTTGAAAGCCCGCGCTATTCCCGGATGCGGCACGGTGAGATCCGGCCCCTCCATCACCTCTTCCCCGAAGAGCAGAACGTCTACGTCCACCGTGCGCGGCGCTTTCTCGCCCTTGTGTTCGCGGCCGAGCGCCGCCTCGATCCCCTGACAGTAGCGCAGGAGTTCGATCGCCGGAACACCGCAATCCAACTCCACGACGCAGTTCAGATAATCCGGCTGCTCCTCCTCGACCTCGACCGGCACCGTCGCGTAGACCTTCGAGACGCCGAGGAGCGATATGTGCGGCCCACGGGCGAGGGCGCCTGTCGCCGCCCGCAAGTAGAACAGGCGTTCGCCCAGGTTGCCGCCCAAGCTCAAAAACGTCCGGCTCACCGGCGTAAGGTACGGCTCACCGTGATGCCGGAGGCCGTGCGCCTCTCGAAAAGACGTTCCCTGATGGCGCTGATCTCGACCTCCTTCACAGCTGGGAACCGGCTCAGCACGAGCTCGCCCGCTTCCAGGATGCTTGCCTCCACCGACCGGTACTCGTTCCCTTCGAGGGCCTCCGCGACGCAGTCGAGAAGCCCATCATGGTCCATCACCTCCGAAGGTTCACCGGTGTCCCGCACCGCGTAAGCGTAGTCCAGGTCCACGAGCAACGTCCTGGGCCGTCCTCCGACGCGCACGCTGACCTGGAGCGCCCCTATCCGCCCACGAAACAGCACCTGGTTCCCCGCGGCCTCCGATTCCAATTCTGACTCGACCAGATCCAGGGGGCCCGTCTCCGGCTCCTCGCCGAGCATCCGCACGACCTCGCGCCGCACGCTGTCCGGGTCCACGTCCAGGTCTAAGAGAACGCGGGCCGCGACGCCCTCTGACTCGCGCACCAGCCCAAGCAGGATGTGTTCGGTGCCAATGTAGTTGTGGCCGAGTTGCATCGACTCTCTGAGCGCCAGCTCCAAAACCTTCTTGGAGCGCGGTGTGAACGGTACCTGTCCTCCCGGGTCGTCCTCGCCGTATCCGACAATGCTCTCGACCTGCCC
>JACCTS010000028.1 GCA_013812245.1 Rubrobacter sp. | reverse complement strand
CCCCTGTTGGACGTAGTCGGCGTCGATCTCCCAGGCGTCGAAGGCGCGCGGCTTGTCCACGTAGGCCCACAGCTGATTCCCGCGATCCGCCAGCACCTCCCGGCCACAGAGCTTGTCGAAGACGCTCCTGAGGGTCCCGTCCGACGCGAGCTCCACCCGCAGGAGATTGTTTTCGATGTGTCCCGGCGCCACCTCGAGAGCACCCGAGACGCCCGGTTCGATCACCACGGCCGCTCCGAGCGCCGGCACCGAGGTCGGTGTCGCGAGGACGTGCCCGCCCTCTACGGCTTGGCCGCCGGGAAGCTCGTACGCAGCTTCGATTCTCAGGGGGCGGGCCGACAGGTCGGGATTCACCGCGAGCACGGCCGGCCGCTTCCCCGGTTCGATAATCCGGTCGCCGAGTGCCTCCAGAGACGCTTCGATCGACGCCCCTGCGGCCTCGACCACCCCGGACAACTCCTGTTCGGCGTCGACGTAGACCTCTCGGATGCTCGAGCCGGGAAGGATGTCGTGGAACTCGTTGCGAAGCACCACCCGCCAGAGATCTTCGAGAGACTCGGGGGTGTCGCCCCCGAGCAACAGATTCAGGCCGGCAGTGACCTCGGCGGTGACCAGATCGCGTTCGGCGCGCCGGTGAAGATATTTGGTGCGGCCCTGGGTCGTGTAGGTGCCGCGATGAGACTCGAGATAGAGCTCGCCGACCCAGATAGGGACATCCTTGTCCGCTATGGCCCGACGCGCCGAGCTGTAGAACTCCGACACCTTCGTGAACCGGAGCTTGGGGAGCGCGGGGAAAACACCGAGAGCGCGCACCTTCTCGAGCATCTCCTCCGTCGTGCCGCCTCCGCCGTCCCCATATCCGATGGCGAGCAGCGTCTCGGGATAGTGAGTCTTTCCCCGGTAGTTGCGCCACGTCGGCACGGTAACCGACGGCCCGGGATCACCGTTGTATCCGCTCAACGGATTCCAGAATTGATGTCCGAGCACACGGCTCCCGTCGATCCCCTCCCACCAGAAGAGATCGTGTGGGAACTTGTTGGTCTCGGCCCAGTTCATCTTGTGCGTGAAGAAGTCGTCGATACCCGACTGGGCGAGAAGTTGGGGGAGCGCTCCGGTGAACCCGAAGCAGTCCGGCAGCCACGCAACCGTGTGCCGGTGCCCGAAGTGGCGCTCGAAGAAGCGCTGACCGTAGAGCAGCTGACGGACCAGAGATTCCCCGGCCGGCAGGTTGAGGTCGGGTTCGACCCACATCCCGCCGATGGGCTCCCACTGGCCGGCGGCTGTCTTGGCCCGAATGCGCTCGAACAGCTCAGGGTCGTCTTCCCGCACGTATTCGTAGGCCTGCGCCGTCGACTGGTTGAAGACGAACTCTGGGTAGCGGTCCATCAGTGCGACCGCCGTGTGATAGGTCCGGCGCGCCTTTCGCCGCGTCTCATCGAGCGGCCACAACCATGCGAGGTCGAGGTGGGCATGACCCGTCAGGGCAACCTCGCCGACCTCCGGGTAGCGCAACCGCAGCGCCTCGAGATCGGCGTCAAGACGGTCCGCAGCGCGGGTCAGAGCGGTTCTCTGGTCGTCCGCAAGCCCGGCGGGGTGAGCTTCCAGGTCCGGTGGAGGCTCCCAGATCTCGAGCATCTCCCGACTCTGAGCGCTTCGGGCGAGGTATTCGGGGGTGTCCGTGGGCCACTCGATGGAGGCAAAGGCCCGTTCCGCGCAATCGAGCAGCGACGGGACGATCTCGCCGGGACCCAACACGCGCGCCGCCTCCCGGAGGAGCAAGAGGGCCCGTTCGAGGCGTTCGAGCGCGGCATCGGGCCATGTGATCGCGGCGCGCGCCAACCGCGCGCTGCGGTTGGGAACCCCGAGGGGCAGGCGCGCGACCGCCTCGCACGACACCGAAAAAGCGGCTCCTTCGAGCGGATACCGTCCGTGATATGGATCGAGACCAAAGGACTCTTTTCCACCGCCCTCGTAGGCAATGACGATCAGGCCCTCGCCGCCGAGGTCGAGATCCAGACGGGCTTCGTCCACGGGCCATTCCTCGGGCACCTGCACCTCCGGATGCTCGAAGTACGACACGCCTTCGAGCCTGGGCCACGGTGCGCCGAGTGCCAGCGGTTCGCCGTTGAAGCTCCACCCATCCAGGCTCACATAGGCGCGATCACGCCAGAAGGCCAGCTCGTCTGTGCGTACCTGCAGTCGATGCAACCGTTGCTCGGTCGTCAAGCTCAAGCCCTTACGCC
>JACCTS010000022.1 GCA_013812245.1 Rubrobacter sp. | reverse complement strand
CACGGATATGTCCGTCTACGAGAGGTACGAGCCCTACGAACTCTACGAGGCGTACTACGAGAACGTACGGAAGGCGGTCCTCTCGGGGCGGTTCGAGGTGCTGGGCCACCCAGACCTCATCAAGATCTTCAAGCGTTACCCCGACAGGGACATCACCCCGATCCTGGAGGAGACCGCCGACGCCATCGCCGAGTCAGATATCGTCGTGGACGTGAACGCGGCTGGCCTCCGTAAACCTGTCGGTGAGATTTACCCTTCCCGCCCGTTTCTGGAGATGCTCCACCGCAGAGGTGTCCCCATCATTCTCTCCTCCGACGCACACGCCCCGAACGAGGTCGCCGCTGGCTACGACAAGAGCCTTCCCTTCGTCCACGAGGTCGGCTACCGTGAGGTGGCGACCTTCGAGAACCGCGAGCGCGGCAAGCTGTCGCTGTGACAGGAGAGCTTTTCCTCGAAGACGCCTATCTGCGGGAGTTCGAGGCCCGGGTCGTCAAGCTCGACGGCCGGGAGATGGTTCTGGACCGCACCGTTTTCTATCCCGGTGGCGGGGGCCAGCCTTCGGACAAAGGGACGCTCGGCATAGGTCCCATTCACGCGAGCGTTGTGGACGTTCGACGAGAGGGGAATGTCGTGGTCCACGTCCTCGACGCGCCCATACCTGGTACCGTCCGGGATCTGAAAGGCGATCTGGACTGGGAGCGACGGTACGCGCACATGCGGTATCACACGGCGCTGCACGTCCTCTCCGGTGTGATCTGGAAGTCCTTCGACGCGAAGGTGACGGGCGGACAGATGCGTACGGATCGCGCGCGCATGGACTTCTCTTTCCCCGGCGAGTGGACGGCGGACGTGGTCGCGGAGATAGAGCGCCTGACGAACGAGGCGCTCACGCAGGAGCGGACCGTGAAAGTCTACGAACTCCCGCGCGAGGAGGCGCTTCGGAATCCGGATCTCATCCGCACCCAGGTCAACCTGGTGCCCGAGCGGGTGAAGACCATTCGCATCGTCGAGATCGATGGACTGGACACCCAGGCTGACGGCGGCACCCACGTGGCGAACACCGGAGAGGTGGGTGGGATCGAGATCACCAGCCACAAGAGCAAGGGCCGCCAGAACAAGCGGATAGAGTTCGTGCTGCGATGAGAATGTTCGGGGCTGTCTTCGTAGTTCTCGTGTTAGTGCTCGCCGGGTGCGGCGATGGGACCGGGGGCTCCGGACATTCTTCCGCCGGACATTCTTCCAGCGAACAGAGCGCATCCGGGGAGACCACCGGAGATCAGGCGATGGAGCTTCGCACCGTGACCATCGCGGCTTCTGGCGGAGAGAAGGTGGACGTGAGGGTCGAGATCGCCGACGCCCCAGCCGAACAGCAGCGGGGCCTCATGGGACGCACAGCGCTCGGGGAAGACCGGGGCATGCTCTTCGTCTTCGACGGGAAGCAGACGCTCTTCGTCTTCGACGGGGAGCAGTGGCTCTCGTTCTGGATGAAGGATACGCTCATACCGCTCTCCATCGCCTACCTGGACTCCGAGGGGCGCATCGTGGACATCCAGGACATGAAGGCTCTGGACGACGATCCACCCCACTACGTCTCCGCCGAGCCCGCGACGTACGCCCTGGAAGTCAACAAAGGCTTCTTCGATGAGCGCGGCGTCGAGGTGGGGGACAGGGCGGAGTTGCCCGAGTAGACCAACGCCCTGACTCGACCGTGATTGTGACGAATAGAGTCTGGCGGCCTTTGAGCGTACCCTACTGCAGCCTCAGGCCGTAGTGGCGCATGATCTCCTCCATCTTTTCCCAGTGGAAGGTCAGACCGTAGCGGCTTGCCAACTCTTCGAGCCTGGGTATGTCGGGCGGGCCATCGGGCGAGAGGATCTCCGCCAGCCCTTCGAAGTACCTCTCGAACCCGGCGGGGGAGAAGATCTCCAGTATCCTCGCAGGCTCGGGACCGGGGTTCCAGAACGCGTGGACTATTCCGCAGGGCTTCAAGACGTAGCTGCCCGCCGGGGCCCTGTAGACCTCCTCGCCTATCATGACCTCGATCTCCCCTTCGAGCACGTAGGAGATCTCATCCTCGTTGCTGTGCGAGTGGGGTGGAGCCGCGAGGATGCCCGGCTCCAGCGGGTGCTCGCCCATGGCGAAAGTCCCACCGTTCTCCTCACCATAGAGCTTGCCGATGAACCCAACGCCGCCTTTCAGGATCACATCGCCCTCGTCCGGTGCGATCACTACCCGCTCTCTGACCAGCATCTGCGCCTCTCCTCTCGCTAGTTTCCGAACTACATGACGCTTCGGATCTCGACGCTTCTACTCCGCGCGTCTCCGATCGCTAATTCCCGCCACATCGGGCGCTCTCGCCGGCTAACGGTCTTGCAGCCCTCCCGACAGAACCGGCCCCAGTTTTTCCAGCGCGTCGGCGGCGGATCGCGGACCGCCCGTCTTGCTGAAGGCGGTGGCGATACGCTCCGCTCCGGCCCGTTTGCCCATTGCCTGTCGTACAGCGGTTCGCAGACGGTCGGGCCGCAGCTTTGAGGCGGGCAGCCTGCTTCCGGCGCCGGCCACCACGACGTGCCTGGCGACCTCGAGTTGATCTCGGCCAAACGGCACGACGCAGACCGGGACGCCCGAGGCGAGAGCCTTCTGGGTGATGCCCATGCCCCCGTGACAGACCACACAGGCCACTCTCTCAAGGACCGCACCGT
>JACCTS010000001.1 GCA_013812245.1 Rubrobacter sp. | reverse complement strand
CCAAAGACCAGTATCTGAACCAGCTTCTCGAAGACCACCCTGTCGGGGATGCGAGAGCGGTGGCAGCCTAAAGGGTGATCCACGACGTTGCGTTCGGGCAACAAGGCACGGAACTGCTCCCAGATGGGCTCGATGATGTATTTTTGGAGTGCGGGCATGGAGACGCTCCTTCGCATCGGAGAGCTTCAGACACTCCCCGAATGATGAAGCACTCCGTGCCCGTTTACCTTCGGATGCGCTCCCTATTGGCGCAAGCTCTAATTTGCGATTTCGCTATTTTCCAAACAGTTTCTCCACGCTGTTGGGTGAATAGACGACAACGTCGTACCAAGTGGACAGCCGGAAGCACGGACGATGGTACTTGGCCGCGCGTCTCGGCATCCGTGTCGGGTTGCGGCGCGCTTTTTCCCTGCCGTATGATTCGTTGGTTACTAGTGGTGTGTGGGGCCTGGTGGCGGGCACGAGGAGGAGATTATGGCCGCGCGTGACGTGGAGGTTGTGGTCGGCCCCGGCGAGGGGAAAACCTTTTCCGGTCGCGGGGGTGGCTACACCCTGGTGACGAAGGCGACCGAGGAGGAGACTCAGGGCGCCTACGCCTTCCAGGAGATGACGGTGGCGCCCGGCTTTCCCTGGGTGCCGCCGCACATCCACCACAACGAGGACGAGGCGATGTACGTGCTGGAGGGCGAGTGCACGGTGCGGGTCGGCGGGCGCACCAGAACGCTCGGCCCAGGGACGTTCGTCCTTATGCCCAGGGGCGTCGTTCACACCTTCTCCAACCCCGGGACGGTGCAGACTCGGGTGATCGTCATCAGTTCGCCGGGGGCCGTGATACGTTACTTCGAAGAAGCCGCCGAGCTGACCAACGCCTCGCCGACGGGGCAGCCCGACATGGAGCGGCTCGCGGCGCTCGCCGGTAGGTACGGCGTCATGTTCGTGTAGCCCTCCGCTTAGGCAAGGTCCCGTATAGGGACTTCGGAGAACTCCACACGGGCGAAGTTCGGAGAACCCTCCTTCTACGAGGTTGGGTGAATAAGGCGTCTAGGGCCTAGTCGTCGTGCCCGAACTGTTCGATGGCGGGGCTCCTGACCTCGGGCCCCGGATCGAGGCGAAGCCACAAAGAGACGTGAGCGGGCTGCACGGCCCTCCTTGCTACCCTCACCAAGTCGTCGCCCAGGGTATCCAGGTCCGTCTCCTCTCGCAACCGGGAACCGAAGGCCTCGAGGGTCTTGGCGGCGTCGTACTTCCTGCGGTAGAAGCGCCGGTCCACGAACCCCTGCACCCGGCGTCTCAACGGGTTGAAAAGCGCCGCTATCACCAGGGTGGAAGCGACGACGGCCAGGGTGGACTCCTGGCCGGTGAGAACGCGCAAGACGGCCTGCAGGCCGACCACGCCCCCGACGTACACCAGCGCAAGCATCGCGGTGAGAGGTCCGTAGACGAGGGCACGGTTTAGGATGAGGTCTATGTTGTAGAGACGGTACCTCATTATGGCGACACCTATAGCCACGTAGACGGCCATGCTGGTCGTGACGTCTAGCAGGGCCCACAACGTCCCGCCGAGCTGCCGATCGAGGCTCAGCAGTTCCCCGACGATGTAGGCGGCGGCCAGGACGGCGGCCAACGCGAACCACTTCAGCTGCTGGCGCTCCACCCCGCCCGCCTGCCGATAGCGCACCACGAGCGAGAGCGCCGAGAGCACGATGGCAGCGAAGACCACGAGCACCGCCGCCACGACCATGGCGGTGATCGCCCCCCGACCTTCTCTGGGCTGTCGAAGACGAGGTTGAGGGCAAAGAGTACCGCCCCCGACGCGGCCGCGATCCACGCCACGGTACGCCAGCGTCGCGAGGGCAGCCCCCCCGTGGGGAACAGCAGAAAGAGGAAGGGCGCGAAGGCTAGCGCCAGCGGCCCCCCCAGCGCCAGCAGCTGGGATATAGCCCGGGGGGCGGGCAGCGATCCGGGCTCCACCACGAGCGCGTAGACCGCGTAGGACTCCGCCAGCAGCTGGAGGGCGAGGCCCAACCCGAAGACGAGCCACAGCCACCCGTAGGGGTTCTCGGGGCGGCGCGAGGCGATGAGGCCGCCGAGGACGGGCGCTCCGACGATCCCCACCAAGGAGATGGCCTGCTCGCGCCATGGTGTCTGCCCTTGAGGCAGCGGCGTCGACCAGCCGAGGAGGATCACTAACAGCACCAACGCCGACACCAACAGGGTCACGGCGCACACCACCCACGCCAGCCAAACGGCGGTGCGGGCGCTCGTCCCACCGGCTTCCCGATTCGGTTCCCTTGCACTTGTTGTCACGACACCACTCTACAAGGCTCCCGTCTGCCAAGCGTCCCGGCAACCGTTACGAGGTAGAGCAGTGAACGAACTTCGCATACCCCTCCTTCTACGAGGTTGGGAGAATAGAGCGCGTCCTCGGCTCGATTTGCCGACGGTTGTTTCGACGCGGTAACGCTCCGGTGGCTGCTCGGCAACGGTTCGGTAACAGCTCGAGAAACTAATGCATTTGGGTGATACCGACCGCGGTCCGGCGGACGAAAGTACCGCTCACAGGCCCCCGGAGAGGCCGGGGGCCACAGGCCGAAAGGTGGAGGCGATGAAGCGAACGGGAATCTTGGTTATGACGGTGGCGATCCTCGTGGTGGCCCTCTCTGGCGTGGCCTTCGCGGCCAGGCTCTCCGGCACCGCGGCGGGCGACTCGATCAGGGGCACCTCCGGGGACGACGTGCTCAAGGGCCTCGGGGGCAACGACGCCCTCCACGGCATGGGCGGCGACGACTTCCTCTACGGCAACAGGGGCAACGACGGCCTCTACGGTGGCCCGGGTATCGACATCATCCACGGCGGCGACGGAGACGACCGGGCCGAGGAGCGCGCGGTGCACGGCGGATCCGGGGGGGACGTGCTCTACGGCGAGGGGGGTGAGGACGCGCTCTACGGCGGGCCTGGGGACGACACCGTGATCTCCACGGGCGACAACGCCGGCGACTTTGTGGACTGCGGCGACGGGGTCGATTCCGTCAGGAAGGGTGCCGACCAGAACCTCGACCGCTTCGTGAACTGCGAGAAGTTCTTCAGGTAGCACGGGCGCCGGGCCGCCCGGACGACCACAACCACAGAGGAGGGCCGGACGACATGTCTGGCCCTCCTCTCGTTCAGCCTTACTGCCGGTAACTGCCGGCCCACGGCTCCGCCCTTTTCTGCCAAGCCGCCGGCACGCCGGTGCCGGGTCTTTAGTGGGGGGGTGACCCTCGGGCGAAGTTCCGAGAAGGCCTCTTCTACGAGGTTGGGTGAATAAACGCCGTAGCTACCGAACTACCTTAAAGCTCGCGAGATCCACCGCGTCCTTGGCCCTGATCCTTACCGCGTGCTGGCCGTAGGCGAAGTTCGGGGAGACGGGCCTCAGTCCAGGCCTACGTCCTCCCTACTCGGCACTTCGCCGACGCCCGCGGACAGCAGGTGGCGGAACACGGCGAGGCGGGTGGTCTTCTTCTCGTATTTGCCCTCTTCGTTGCGGATGTAGCCGAGGTGGTCGTGTTCGTTATCTCCTCGCGGAACCAGTATGTACTCGGAGAGATCGTTCCCCCTGGCCCGCTCTTTGGCGTCGTCCACGTCCACGTCGAGGTCCAGGAACGGGCGACCTTCAGCGGTGTAGCCGAGCATACCGAGGTACGGCTTCTCCATCATCACTCCTTCTACGGTTGAACAGGGACGCTGTCCGTTCAGTCTAAACAAGCGTCCACGACCTGGAGGACTACCCCGAGAGTCTCTTCGCCTCGGAACGCGGGGAAGCCGGCCAGGCCGCTAGAAGGGGGTGCACTGTGCGCCGCAGGCCGCGCCGGTGGTGAAGCGCCAGATGCGGTCCACGCGCATCTTGTTGCCCCTCCTGTCGGCCACAGCCCGTTGGCAGGCCGCCACGATGGAAGGGATTTTTGCCTGCCAGCGTACCGCCCGAGGTTGGTGAAGCGACGATCGGCTTGATCACCCGCCGAATCGTAGAGCTGAGCGCGCTTTCGCCTTGGCCGCCTCTTCCTCCCGGTCCTTTGGTGGTGCGGTGGTTTCGAGCGAGGCGAGCAACCTCTCCGAGATCCTCGCTATATCTTCGACCGCGGAGTGGAAGGCCGCCTCGTTTGCCCTGGACGGCTTTTTGAACCCGGTTATCTTCCTAACGTACTGCAGCGAAGCGGCGCCTATCTCCTCATCGGCTGCTGGCGGTTCGAAGTTGAAAAGCGTCTTGATGTTCCTACACATAGAACTCGGCCTCCGAACTGAGTACCCGACCGCGAGACTCCTTCGCCGTCGGTGTGGCTTCTATGCAAGAGTTGCCGGCTACGAGCTTCGGACTCACAGGCTCTCCTCCCCTTGTCCGTGTCGATGCAACACTGCGCAGCTCAAATCAGGCCACCGATGCTAACGGCCCGTCTGTCATGCAGTTAATGATACGCAGGAAGTGCTTCGACCAAAGAATCAGAATGTTGCCTCCTTCCAGCCCGGCGAGGACTGGCGCTGGTGCTACGAGGACGAGGCGTTGGTCTAACTTGGGGCAGATACCAGGTCCATGAGGCCCGCGAAGAGGCGGATGGACTTCCTACTCGGTTGTCAGTTTCTACAATTCCGGGCGGGACTACAACACACCGGTTAGTTTACGTCCCGAAGCATTTCGCCTTGCAGTTGTGGTGCACCCCACCGCAGAAAGAAAGCAAAGAAAGGGTCAATGATATGAAGAAGTTGCTCCTCTTTCTCCCAATCGAGGACTGGCGCGGACGACGCCTCGTCCGCCTGGATATTGCTCATGTGTTCCAGCACTCGGGAGACCTCGTGGGCTTGTGGCAGATCGACGAGGAGGTCACGTAAAACTGATCGAATCCTTTCATATTTAATCGTTGTCATTCCGGGTTTGAGGTCGGCCATCGCGTGAAGCACCGCGACATAAATATCTCCTGTTCCTCCGTTCTTGAACTCACGTTGATTACGGTCGCTGCGTTGCCTTGGACCTTTGGCGAGGCGATCAAATACCGTTTTGCTAGTGTCGGCAGCGACGCGCGCAAACAAAGAATCAATTGAGCTTGGCGGCTGGATTTTGAAGCGTAGCGCCCGCGTCTCCTCTACGTTGTTTACTTCACAAAGCTGTCTGCAAAACTCTTGCATCAAATGCGGACTAGCGAGGCATTCATCGACGAAACGTTCTATGGTGTGCTCGGGAGGTAGTACATTGAGGATCGGGAAGCCCTGACTCGGGATATCCGCTAATTCGTCCGCAGACCAGGGATCGATAGAAACACCTTGAACTCGGCCTGTCATCTCCTTCTCGACGCGTACTGCGTCGTACCTCCGGTGTGGAATAGCGATGAGGAGGACTGGATGCCCATCAAACACCAGGGCTTTCAGCGCACGGACAACGCTACCTTGGATGTCACGGTCTAGATAATGAAAGTCGTCAATTATTAGCGCCCGCTGAGTCCCATTCAAACCTTGCAGTGCACGCACCTTGGGCGACAGTGAACGGCTGGTCGTCGTGCCACTATTACCCTGTTGGCCAAAGGATGGGGACATCTTCGCCACGCCCGGTATACCCACCTCACCAGATAAACCCGCGCTGGAGCCACTTCCCGTCATGGCGGATACATCAGTGAA
>JACCTS010000002.1 GCA_013812245.1 Rubrobacter sp. | reverse complement strand
CGGCCAGCGAAGCCCCGAGCATCATCGCGCCCCGCGCCTCCACGTCCTCACCGTCCGCGACGGCCCGCCGCAAATACTTACCACCGTACTCCAGCGCCTTGGCGCTCCACATGTCCGCGATGGGGTTGGCCCCCTGGTACGGCGGCCTCTCGTCCGGACTTTCGGGCTTCGTACGAGCATCGTAAGGTTTCGAGAGAAACGACTCGGCTGCGTGGCAGACCACGTCGAGGCCGCACGAGGAGGTGACCTCAGGCGGCATGGTCACCGTTAGCAGGGGGTCCACAACGCCCCGGTCCGGGCGCAGGTACTGGTGCGAGATCCCGGTCTTCACCCGCTGCTCCGGCACGTCCAGGATGGCGACCGTCGTGGCCTCCGCGCCTGTGCCCGCCGTGGTTGGAATGGCCAGCAAGGGCTTCAGGGGGCCTGGCGGTTTCCTGCCATCGCCGACCGGCGGGTTGACGTAGTCCATGATCTCACCGCCGTGCGTGGCGATGAGCGCGCTGACCTTGGCCGTGTCTATGCTCGTGCCGCCCCCGACCGCCACGAACCCGTCGAACCCTCCCTCGGCCGCAAAGTCTGCCGCCTCCTGCAACGAGTCCGCCGTTGGTTCCACGCGGGCCCGCTCGAAGACTTCGACCTCGATCCCTTCTGCCTCGACGAGCTCTTGGATGCGCGGTGTGATCCCGGCGGCCACCACGCCGGGGTCCGAGACGAGCATCACCCGTCCCACGCCCATCCTCGCAACCTCCCAGCCCGCCTCTTCGGAAGCACCCGGCCCGTACTTCAGCGGCGTTGCCTCTAGCGTAAAGATGGTCTCCTTGTCCGAACCGCCGTTACCGCGCATGGTAACGCCTCCTTTATCAAAGCTCCCCTTACCTTCCAGCAATATAAGCCTCCCCATTATCAGGAGCAACCGAAACCCGGAGAGATATACTCTCCTGTATATGCGTGTTACACATAAGTTCTCAGTGTGGGTATAATCCTGAAGTGGGATGCCATAATCGGTATCTTGACGCGAGAAGCGCGATGCAAAAGAGGAGGTTGTCGTTTTGGAACAGGGACGAGCCGGGATCGGCGCGAACCCCATGGATCTCTGGATGCAATGGTACGAGACCAGCACCCGGACGTGGTCTGATGTCTTCGATGGAACCAATGAGGGTCTCGTGGACCCCTGGGGCCTCTACCGGCAGTGGTTCTCCGGCATGGAAGAGGCCAGGAACAAGATGTTCGGGGCCATGAGTCCCGGGGGCACGGACAGCGGAGCAGACGTTCCGGCGAGCGCGCTGGATCCCACGGGCATCATGGACGCCATGGGCGTTGCGGGCGCGATGGAATCCATGGACCCGCAGCAGATGTACCGGCGGTGGTTCGAAGCCGCCACCGAAACCTGGCAGAAATCCAACCAGTTCGGAACCGGCATGCTCGACCTCTCCCAACAATGGACGCAGGTACTGGAGCAGGCCGGCAACAACATGATGAAGGTCGAGGGCGGCGTCCCGAAGGACCCCGTGGAGTTCGCCGTCAAGTGGTACAACGCCACAAGCGGTCCACTCGGAGAGTTCGTCCAAGAGCTGCTGGAGAACGAGGATTTCCTGGAGCCTTCCAGCCGCTTCTTGCAGAACTACGCCAGCTTCTACAAGGTATTCAAGAAAAACTCCGAGGAGTACCTCAAAACCCTCCAGCTCCCGACACGCTCGGACATCGCGCGGATCGCTACGCTGATAGTAAACCTGGAAGACAAGGTGGACCGCATCGAGGAAGCCTTCGAGGACTTCGAGGAAGGCTCCGCGGATTTCGCCACCAACGAAGCGGTGGAGAGCCTCCAGGAGCGGGTGAGCAGCTTCGAGGAGAAGCTCGACAGGCTCCTCTCGGCGGCGGATAGCTCCGAGGCGGTGAACAAGACCAACGCCGACGCCAACGAAGAGAGGATAGGCCGGGTCGAGGAGAAGCTGGACAGAATCTCCACCGCGATGGAGCAGTCCGCCGACACGAGCGCGACGGACGAGTTGGGCGGGCGCATGGACCAGGTAGAGAGCAAGCTGGACCAGCTTATCGCCATCCTCGAGCAACCCTCGGACACGAGCGCAACGGATCATCTCGACGAGCGAATGGACCAGGTAGAGGGCAAGCACGACCAGCTCCTCACGAGCCTGGGGGACCTCAGACCCGACACCACCGAACCCGACACCGTTTCGGATGCGAGCGAATCAGAGGCCAACGCTCCGGCGAGCGCGGCAGGGACCAACGGCGGCGCGGCGGCCGATAACGTCGAAGTACAGGCGACCAGCGCGGCGCGGCGCAAGGCCGAGGAGATCGGTGTGGACCTCGCGGAGGTAGAAGGGACAGGGACCGACGGTCAGATCACCGTCGGCGACGTGCGCAAGAAAGGGGAGAGCTAGATGACGGAGCAGGTCACTCCCTCCGGTATGGAGGACTTCTTTGACAAGTACAGCAAGGGCATGAGCATCGTCATAGAGGGCGCCCAGGCCGAGACAGGACAGACGCCGAAGGAAGTCGTCTGGACCAAGAACAAGGCCAGCCTCTACCACTACCAGACCGAGGCCGAAAAGAAGCACCCGGTCCCGATCCTCATCGTCTACGCCCTCATCAACCGCCCCTACGTGCTCGACCTCATGCCGGGCAACAGCCTGGTGGAGTACCTGTGTGGGGAGGGCTTCGACGTGTACATGCTCGACTGGGGCGTGCCGGGTGACGAGGACGCGGACATGTCCTTCGAGGACTACGTGCTCGACTACATCCCGCGGGCCATACGCAAGGTCCTGAGGAACTCCGGCCAGGAGAAGCTGACCCTGCTCGGCTACTGCATGGGCGGCACCATGAGCGCCATGTACGCCTCCCTCTACCCGGACAAGCTCGAGAACCTAGTCCTGCTCACGGCCCCCGTGGACTTCGACAAAGAAGAGATCGGGCTCTACAAGCTCTTTACGGACGAGAAGTTCCTGGACGTGGGGGTCATGACCGACGCCTTCGGGAACATCCCCGGCGAGATGGTAGACACCGGCAACCGAATGCTCAAACCCATAACCAACTACATCGGCACCTACGTGAGCATGTGGGAGCGCATCTTTGACGACAAGCCGATGGAGACTTTCCTCGCCATGAACAAGTGGGTCAACGACGGCCCGCCCTTCCCCGGCGAGGCTTTCAAGCAGTGGATCCGGGACTTCTACCAGCAGAACAAGCTCGTCAAAGGCGAGATGAAGCTGCGCGGCAAGACCACCGATCTCTCCAAGATAGAGATCCCGTTCCTCTCCATCGCAGGCAAGAAGGACCACATCTGCACCCTCCCGCAGGCCGAGGCGGTGATGGACCTGATCTCCAGTAAGGACAAGGAGTTCTTCGTCCTCGACGCAGGCCACGTCGGCCTTCTCACCGGCCGCGGCGCCAAGAAAGGCCTGTGGCCGAAAGTCAGCGGCTGGCTGGAGACCCGCTCTGGCGTGTAGATCGTAGAGCCCTCGAAATTTGAAGCGGGGTCTTCCGGGACCCCGCTTTCTTTATGCCCTCGGCCGGGAAGATCCGGTAGCCGGCACTCGCAACATGCTGCCCGATTGCGCCCTGTTTAGTGCCTCCTTTGCCTCCGGTATGAGAGGAGCCAGATCGGCAAAGCGGTTGCTTGGCGCTTCGAACAGCAGTATCACGAGCGAGAACCCCTCCAGGTTCTGCTGATGCGAGATGCCCCGGTCCATCGTCACTAGCACGTCGAACTCTTCTTGTGCCGCAGCAAGTAGTTCTCCGTTGTCCTTGCCACGCCATCCTCGCCGCGCTATGGTTACCGCTTCCATCTCGGGTGCAAAAAGATGCGCCAGCTTGCTCGGCATGTTCTCATCGAGCAACAAGCGCATCTATCGCTTCCGGTGCTATCTTCAGGAAAGCGATCGCCTGCTCACGGGTTACGGTAGGGAAGTCATCCAGGAATTCGTCCAGGGAATCGCCCGCCGCCAGGTGTTGGATCAGGATCTCCACTGGTACTCGTGTTCCGGCGAACACCAGAGCCCCGCTCATCACGTTGGGGTTGCGCGAAACTATCTCTTCTTTCTCCAACGCAGCGCCTCCTTCATTTCTACCCGAGTAATTCTACCCCTCTGATGCCATGATCCGTTCAGCTATCTCATCCACATCGTAGTCCGAAGGGTCCACGACCGGCGGCTCGGACAAACCGGACGGTGGCGGATATTTCTGGCCGATACCGCAGTCGAAGACCACGACCTCGTCGCCTGGGCCCACCTCTCCCCTATCTCGCAACTCGGGAACGGCGGCGAGGGCTGCGGCGGACTCCGGGCTGACGTAGCCCACACCCATCCGCCCGGCGAAGGTCTGCATCTCGCCTATGGAGCCTTCGTCCACCGCGACCGCCGTACCGCCAGACTCTCGCAAAGCGTCCAGAATCAGGAAGTCCCCCACGGCGGACGGTACACGAATGCCCGACGCTCGCGTATCCGCTCCTTCCCACGGTTCAGCGAAACGCTCGCCCCGCTCGAAGGCCCGCACGATGGGGGCGCAGCCCTTGGCCTGCACGCTGACCATCTGCGGGCGTTCGGGGCCGATGAGGCCGATTGCTTCGAGTTCGGCGAAGGCTTTCCACATCCCGACGAGACCGGTGCCGCCGCCGGTGGGGTAAACGATCACGTCGGGCAGCCTCCAGCCGAACTGCTCCACAAGCTCGAAACCCATCGTCTTCTTGCCCTCGACGCGGTACGGCTCCTTGAGCGTGCTCACGTCGAAAGCCCCGATCCTCGGCGCCAGTTCCACCGAGATCTTTCCGCAATCGCTGATGAGGCCCTCAACGAGGATCAAACGCCCGCCCGTAGCCAGAACCTCGTCCCGGTTGGCGGGCGAAACGTCCACCGGCATGAGCACCGTGACCTCAGCCCCGGCAGCAGCTCCGTAGGCCGCGAGCGCACCCCCGGCGTTCCCCGCGGACGGCGCCGTGAACGCACTTGCCCCGAGTTCCACCGCCCGCGAGACCGCCGCCGACATCCCACGCGCCTTGAACGAGCCTGTCGGGTTCAGTCCCTCTGCTTTCGTGAAGAGATGCGGGACGCCGAGCGCATCGCCCAGCCGTCTCTGCGCCAGCAGCGGTGTGTCGCCTTCCCCGAGATGGACGATATGATCCTGATCCCGTACCGGCAGAAGCTCGGCCCAGTGCCACAGCCCACCCGTCCGCCGTTTCTCCAACGATTCGGCCGTCAGGGTGCGGGCGGCCCGGTCGAGGTCATAGCGGGCGAGCAGCGGGCGGTTGTCGGCAGGATCGAGGTTCATCAGTTCATCGGCGGAGTACGTCTCGCCCGAGAGGGCGCCTTCCAGGTGCGTCAGCGTGGAGCCCGTGCGGTTCAAATTCTCTACCTCCGATCAGGAAACACCGCGTCGCACGATAGCACGGTATCGGCAATCTTCCGTGGCGCCTCTACGCCCCGGTCTCTCTGGCGCATGTACACTACCCGCAGAAACGTCGGGGAAAGGCGGGAATTGTGACCATCACACCGGAAACGGCGGGGCGCGGTATCGAGCCGACAGATTTCGTGGGCGTGGACCGGCTCCTCTCGGACGAGGAGCGGGAGGTCAGGGACCGGGTGCGGGCGTTCGTGGACGAGCGTGTGATCCCGGTCGCGGCTGACTACTGGGACAGGGCGGAGTTCCCTTTCGAGCTGTTGCCGGGGTTGGGTGAACTCGGGATCATGGGCGGCACCTTCGCCCCCGAGTACGGCTGCGCCGGGATGACCAACGTCGCCTACGGGCTAGCTATCGCGGAGTTGGCACGCGGGTCGGGGAGCCTCTCGACGTTCATGCACGTCCAGAGCGGTCTGGCGATGACGGCCATCCACGAGCTGGGCTCCGAGGAGCAGAAGCAGAAGTGGCTGCCCCCGATGGCCCGCTGCGAGAAGGTCGGCTGCTTCGGCCTCACAGAGCCCGGCGCCGGATCGGACCCCGGCGCCATGACCACGACCGCCAGGCGACACCCGGATGGCGGCTACGTAATAGACGGGGAGAAGCGTTGGATCGGCAACGCCTCCTTCTCGGATGTCGCCGTGATCTGGGCGCGCACCGATGACGGCAAAATCTCCGGCTTCCTGGTCGAGGGCAACAACCCCGGTTTCCGGGCCGATGTCCTTCCGCGCAAAGGCTCCCAGCGGTCCGCCTGGCAAACCCACATCACACTCGAAGGTTGCCGCATCCCGGAGGAGAACCGTCTGCCGGGCGCGTCGGGCCTTGGCTCGACGCTCTCCATCCTGACGCACTCGCGCTACGGTGTGGGCTGGGACGGTTTAGGGCAGGCGTCGGACTGCTACGAGGTCGCGCTCGCTTACGCAAAGGAGCGCGAGCAGTTCGGGCAACCCATCGCATCGTTTCAGCTCGTGCAGCAGAAACTGGTCGAGATGGTCACCGAGATCTCCCTGAGCCAGCTCCTCGCCGCCCACGTGGGCCGCCTGAAGGACGACGGCGCCCTCGACCCGGCGACCGTCTCCATGTTCAAGATGAACAACGTGGCGAAGGCACGCCGGACCTCCGCGCTCGCCCGCGACGTGCTAGGCGGCAACGGCGTCCTCCTCGACTACCGGGTGATGGAACACATGGCTGATATCGAGGGCGTCTACTCCTACGAGGGCACCAACGACGTGAACACCCTCATCGTGGGCCAGGCCATAACCGGCCTCAAAGCCTTCTCCTCCGCGCCCCCGAAGAGCCCCGAGCCAGAGAAGGATGGCAGGGCACAACGGGTCGAAGAGCGCGCGGAGTAGGCGGTGGAGGCCGAAGACGGGTTCGGTCGTGCCGATATCCGGGTCACTGAGGAGGAAGCCCGGAGGATCGCCGGCCTCCTCCGCCGAACGCCGTCAGCCTGAACACCACCGCCGGGCTGGTCTCCTCCGCCGAACGCCGCCTGGCGACATCCACCTACCGGGCCGTCGAGCTCGCCGCCCTCGTCCTAGAAGGCAAGACGTTCGACGAGGCGGTCGAAGGCTCGGACGCAGCCTGGACGGGTTCTCTGGCGGAGGACCACCGGCGGTCGCTAGAAGTGATCTCGGCCACCCGCGACGACCTGCTTCAATCCATGACCGGACGCCTCCCGCCGGAAAGAGTCGCCGACTACCTGGAGATCCCCTACCAGCAACTCCTCGAACTCATCCGCCCCAGCCTCAAACACCAAAACAAACCCACGGAGTAACCTCCATTACGCCGTAGACAGCCCCGTACCGGCGAATTTACACACTTGTATGTAGCCCCATCACCTTTCCACCGCACCAGGACGCGGTACACTTACACTATGTGCATTTCACACATAAACGGATGGGAAGACGGCGACGGTCATGCGTCTCTGGCGTTGCGGGACGGGACGAGGGTGCCGGTGCGGGAGATCCGGAACCAGGACGCTCCAGCTTTGCAGCGGCTCGTCCGGCGGTCAAGCCCGCGTTCGGTGGAGTTGCGCTTCTTCGGGCCGATGAAGGGGCTCTCGGAGACGCAAGCCCGGCGCTTCGCCGAGGTGGACGGCAGGGACCGTTTCGCGCTGGTCGGCCTGAACCCGGAAGAGCCGGGGGAGGTCGTGGGCGTCGTGCGCTACGAGCGAGAGGGCGAAACGGACGGGGCCGAGTACGCCGCCCTGGTCGAAGATTGCTTCCAGGGCAAGGGACTGGGCCTCGGCCTGACCCTTCAGCTCATCGAGTCCGCCCGCAAGAGGGGCATCGGGCATCTGCACGCCCTGGTGATGTACGAGAACGCCCCAATGCTGCGCCTGCTCCGGGACCTCGGGCTGCCGGAACGGGAACGCTGGCAGGACGGCGTCCGGCGCGTCGAGATAGAGTTGAACTGAGGCATCAGGGCTCTGTCGGAGCTTCCCTCCGGCGCGGGTTTTTGCAGCCGCGATATATGCACCTTCGGGAACCGCTGTGGTTTTCGTGGTTTCGATCAAGAATGAGGCCGGGACGCAAATGCGCGCCCCGGCCGCGTCTTTCAGTTACCTGAAGCCTATAACCTACACCCGCTCGAAGATGGCGGCTATGCCCATGCCGCCGCCGATGCAGAGGGTGACGAGGCCGTACTGGCCGCCGGTGCGGGCGAGGTGGTGCAGGATCTTGACGGTCAGGATCGCGCCGGTCGCGCCTATCGGGTGACCGAGCGCCACGGCGCCTCCAACGGGGTTCATCTTCTCATCTGGCACCTCCAGCTCACGCTGGACGGTAACCGCGACCGAGGAGAACGCCTCGTTGGCCTCCACGGCGTCCAGGTCGTCCACCGAGAGGTTCGCCTTCTTGAGCGCCATGCGCGAGGCCGGGATCATGCCGACGCCCATCACAGAGGGGTCAACGCCAGCGACCGCCGCCGAGACGAGCCGGCCGGCCACCGGGAGATCCAACTCGCTCGCCTTGCTCTCGCTGGTTACGAGCATCATGGCCGCCCCGTCGTTGATGCCGCTGGAGTTGGCGGCGGTGACGGTCCCACCATCACGCTTGAAGGCAGGCTTCAGCTTGCTGAGTCCTTCGGCCGTCGCGTCCTCCCGGACGTGCTCGTCCTTGGTGAACTGGACGGTCTCCTTCTTCTGCTTGACCTCCACCGGCACAATCTGGCCTTCGAAAAGCTCATCTTCGTGGGCCTTCTGCGCCCGCTGGTGGCTGCGCGCCGCGTACTCGTCCTGGTCCTCGCGGCTGACGTTGTACTGCTCGGCCACGTTCTCGGCCGTCATGCCCATGTGGTAGTCGTTGAAGATGTCCCACAGGCCATCGTAGACCATGTGGTCCTGGATCTTGGCGTCCGGCATACCCATCCTGTAGCCGTAGCGGCCCTTGGACATCAGGAACGGCGCCTGGTCCATGTTCTCTATGCCGCCGGCCATGACCACGTCCGCGTCGCCCAGGGCGACCTCCTGCGCCGCCGAGACTATGGCCTGGAGTCCCGAGCCGCACATACGATTCAGCGTCAATCCTGGGACCTCGACGGGAAGCCCACTCTTCATCCCGACCTGCCGTCCGGGGTTCATCCCCTGCCCTGCCGAAAGTATGTTTCCGACGATGATCTGGTCCACCTGATCGCCCTCGATGCCGGCCCTGCTGAGAACCTCTTTGCCGACGGTGGCCCCGAGGTCCGTCGCCGGGGTGTCCTTGAGGGAGCCACCGAAGGTTCCGATGGCCGTCCTCAGGGGGACGGAGATGACGATCTCGCCGTTACCGTTGCCGAAGCTCATGCTGCTCCTCCTTCTCGCTTGCTCGTATCAGGATACACCAATGAAAAAGACCGGGCCGCAAAGCCCGGTCTTCCACGATGAAACCTGTTTCTCGTTCCCCGTTACTTTTTCGTGGCGTCTTTGGCCCGATCCAGGTTCCCCTGGTAGTGGGAGAACATGGAGTTCAGGAAGTCCATGTACGCGTTGACCGACTCCTGGGCCAGCGCCTGCGAAGCCTCACCCCGCTTCTTCTGCTGCTCGATGAGATCCTCGGTCAGTGCCCGGTTGCCCTCGGCCTGAGTCTTCAAGTTGTCCATTACACCGTTGAAGAAGTCCTGGGTGAGCTGGGCGTTCAACTCCCGCGCCGATACGGAGCGGCCGGCCACCGCCTGGTAGGACTCTTTGATCGCCTCGGCGAACTTCTCGGCCGCCTCGTTTATCTGTTTCTGCTGCTTCTCATCCATGTCAGAATCTCCTTCTCTTCTCGCTTCCGACGTATTTTCCCCTCTAAAGAGGCGCTTACACTCGAACAAAGCTGCGTTCGCCGGAGAAAACAGAGGGGGCGGACCCGAAAGTCCACCCCCTCCCTATTTGCGCTCGTTAAGCGTTTCTTACCTGGCGGCCTTTCCGGCTACCTGCAGGCCCTCCTTGTAGTAGGAGAACGGGGCGTAGAGGAAATCCATGTAGGCGTCCAGCGACTCCTCGGCCACGGCCTGGAAGGCGCCACGCTGGCCCTCGGCACGCTCGACGATCTCATGGGTGAGGGCGCGGTTGGCCTCGGCCTGGTGGCGAAGCTCCTTGATATAGGAGTCGGTCACACCCTGGGCGAATCGCACGTTGCGCTCCTGCAGCCCAACCGTGTGGTCCAGGACCACCTTGTACGAGTCGCGCGTGCTCTCGGCAAGCCTCTCGGCCGCCTTGTTGGCCTTGTTCCTGTCAGCCATCTTACCTTCTCCTCTCTCGCGGTCTCCCGCGAATTGCTTTATTACCACGGTTCCGGTCTAACCGTTACTCGCCGGTCTCGTCGTCACCCTTGCCCGGCGGACGGCCCGTGTACATCCTGAAGAACGTTTCCATGGTCCTCTGGTACTGCTCCAGGGACTTGGCCCAGAAGTCCAGGTACGTCATCCCGGCGTCGGTGATGGTGTACATACGCCGCGCCGGACCACCCCTCGATGTCTCCCAGGTGGATTCGACGATACCTTCCTTCTCCATCTGCCGGAGCGTCCGGTACAGCGTACCCGGGTTCATCGCCTCGAACCCGAACGTCGTCGCCCGCTCCATCAACTCATAGCCGTAGGAGTTCCACTCCCGCAACGACAACAGGATCACCGGCACCAGCCAGTTCCTCGGACGGGCCTCAACCCCCCGGAACTCGCCTCCGCGCCTCCCACGGGCCTCATTTCCACTGCTCTGCTCGTTCTCGCTCATCACTCTCTCTTCCATAGTATGTGCAGTCTACACATATATACTCGGATGTCAAGAAGATTCGGGGGTTGTTCTGGAATCCCCGGGTGCCAGCGTACGCGGGCACACCTTTTGGGTCATTCTATACGTTGGCTCCGGAGGATGTGCGCGGCGTTTATGTGCGCATTGTACATAGTTTGATCCGCATTTTACC
>JACCTS010000607.1 GCA_013812245.1 Rubrobacter sp. | reverse complement strand
CTTTTTCGTTTTCCACGCTCCAGTCCAGCGGGCTGCCCGAATCCGTGAGGTAGAAGCCGGGGAAACGCCTGGTGCGAAAACCGGCGACCGGAACCCCAAGCGTTTCGAGTTGCTCCAGCGTGGCGGGCACATCCAGGATGGACTTTACGCCCGAGCAGACAACGGCCACAGGCGTCCGAGCGAGCGCCGCGAGGTCCGCCGATACGTCCCACGACTCGCGCGCCCCGCGATGCACCCCGCCGAGGCCGCCCGTGGCGAAGAGCCTCACCCCGGCGCGGGCCGCCAGATGGGCTGTGGCCGCGACCGTCGTGGCCCCGTGTATTCCCTTCGCCGCCGCGACGGGGAGGTCCCTCACCGAGAGCTTGGCGACGCCGCCGAGAGCCAGCAACTCCAGATCCTCGGCGCCGAGCCCGACCGTCGGGACGCCCCCTATCACGCCGACGGTGGCCGGAGCGGCTCCTTCTTGCCGAACGATGTCCTCAGTCTCGCGGGCCAGGTCCAGGTTGTTCGGACTGGGCAGGCCGTGTGAGATCAGGGTGGACTCCAGCGCGACGACCGGCTCCCCGCGCCGGAGCGCTTCATCAACCTCGGCGGAGACCGTGACGTTTGTCGTCAGGGCATCTCCCACGGCAGAAGCGGAGCCTGAACGTCTTCCTCCCGCCCCTCGCGCACCGCCGGCAGGAAGGCGGCGTCTATGAGCCCGACGGAAGCCGCGTGTTCTGCGGCCGCAACCGTGTCGTCCACCAGCAGCATCGGTATCCCGAGGCCACGCACTTCCTCTGCGATCTCGTTCACGACCCCCGAGCGGCCTTTTCGCCGTATGTCCCGGATGTAGACGGCGAGCACGCGCCCCGGAAATTCCCGCGCGACCTGGGCATACGTCTCGGCGTCCTCCTGACCGGAGTCCCCGACAAGCACGAACGGGAGATCCACATGCGCGTCCATGAGGCTGCGGATAACCCCGAGCTTGTGGCGACGATGGTCCATACCGCGCAATACATCCTTCAGACCGGCCCAGTCCCGAAGGAAAATGGGACCGGCTGGGATGCTCTGGATCTCCAGGAAGTCCTCCAGGAGATCGTAGAGATTCCACGGTCCGGTAGAGACGTAGAAGATAGGATTCCTCTCCTCTCCCGAACCAGAGTAAAGCGCCCTATAGAAAGCGGCCACGCCCTCGAAGGGCAGGCGGGTGTGCGCGTTCGAGAACAGCAGCAGCCGGAGCATGGTCAGCCCTCTCGTGACCTCGCTGCGCAGGATGGTATCGTCTATATCGCTGATGACGCCGAACGAAGCGCCGCCCGGACCCCGTCCGGGAATCATGACCTGCCCCGTCGTCCTGACGCCGTCCTGGGCCTTCGCTTTCGGCCACAGAAGCTCGAAATCCACATCGTGCCACTCCCGGTCGTCGGCTACGAGAACCCGCGGCCTGAGCGCGGCCTCGAAGAACCCCTCGTCGTCGGCGGCCACCGTACGCATATCACCCTCGAAGCTCATCTTCACGCGGGCGCCGGGGACTTCGGCGCTCAGGAACCGGCCGGCCATTGCCCGAAGGTTCTGTATGCGGGTATCGTGGATGGTGGGTTCGGAGATCACCTTCTCTTCGAGCACCCGGCCCACCACCCGCACTTCGGTAGACGTGCCATGCCCCCGGTACGGGAGGACGCGCACGGGGCTCAGGAGCCTGTGACGAACCTTCAGGAAGAGCTTCGCCCGGTCGAAGGAGGTCTCGCCGCCTTCGATCACCCGCAGCAGCCGCTTGCGCCAGGGTTTCATCCGCTGGCCGCACCGGATGTGGGCCTGGACTGGCCGTAGTCCGAGATCTTGGCCGCCACCTCGGCCAACTTCTCCGGGCTCAGGATGGCAGGCTCCCCGGCGAGCCTGGCCCGGTAGTACAGTTCGGCCATCTCCTCCAGGACCTCCGTCCGGGAGTACGCCTCGGCGGCGGTGTCCCCGACGGTGATCGTACCGTGATTCTGGAGCAGGCAGGCGTGGTGGACCTCGCCGAGCGTTTCGCTCACGTTGCGGGCGAGCTCCTCGGTTCCGTAGGTGGCGTAGGGAGCCAGAGGGACCCGTCTCTCATCAGAGAGCGTAACGAGCATGTAGTGGAGAGGCGGTATTTCCAGGTGCAGGCAGGCAAGCGTGGTGGCGAACCTGGCGTGGGTATGGACGATGCCGCCGACTCGCGGCCTGGCGCGGTAGATGCCTGTGTGCATCGGGGTCTCGCTGGAAGGGGCAAACGGACCGTCGAGGAACCTCCCATCCGGGTCCACGAGGGCCACATCTTCGGGCTCCAGCTCGGAGTAGTCCAGCCCGCTCGGCGTAACGAGGACGGTGTCATCCGGGGTGCGGATGCTGACGTTGCCCGAGGTTCCGACCACGAGCCCGGAGGCGGACATGCGGCGCGAGATACGCGCGACCTCCTCCCGCAACTCCTGGTGATCCATGGGTCCTCCCATCGAGGGTCTCTTTTTTAGGATAAGCCTCCTTCACCCCGCCGTCCACGTTGAGGACGTTTCCCGGGGTCCTCATGGCTGCACCGCCCTCCCGCCAATTCTTTTCTCCACGATCTCAGCACCGGACGCCGGCAGAAACTCGTAGAAGTCCGGCTCCTGGAAGCCACGCTCCACGAACGTCCGGCGGACGCCCTCCGAGATGGTCTCCACCTCGCCCGAGGGTATCAGGGCGATCGCGCATCCGCCGAAACCACCGCCGGTCAGGCGGGCACCGACCGCGCCGGTTTCCCGAGCAAGCTCCACGAACGTGTCTATCTCTGGAACCGAGATCTCGAAATCGTCTCGCATGGAAGCATGAGAAGCGTACATGAGGCGTCCGAGCTCGGCGTAATCTTGCTTCCGCAAGGCGTCAGCGGCCTCCAGCACGCGGGCGTTCTCCGTGACTATGTGGCGCGCACGTTTGAGCTCCTCGCCTTCGAGTTTCTCTAGGGCGTCTTCCGTGGCGTCGCGAAGTTCTTCGACGCCGAGCGTTTTCGCGGCGTCCTCGCACGTCTGCTTGCGATCGTTGTAGCCCGAGTCGGTGTGCGCGTGGTGCACGTTAGTATCGCAGACGAGCAGGGTGAGTCCGGCGCCTTCGAGGTCGAACGGGGCCGACGTCGCCTCGAGGGAGCGGCAGTCTACGAACAGCGCGGAGCCTTCCTCGCACAGGAGGGAGGCGTACTGGTCCATGA
>JACCTS010000584.1 GCA_013812245.1 Rubrobacter sp. | reverse complement strand
TCCGAGTAGACGATCCCTGTAGGACTGGCCGGTACCTTCTACAAGTTGTCGGGGGAGTATGTCGTCCATCGCGCGAGTGGTGCGGCCGGCCGACGTGCCGTAGTGGTAAGTGTAGCGTTGCATGGTGAACGCTGCGGATGCGTGTCCGGCGAGGGCTTAGAGATCCGCCGTTCGGAGATGGCCGCGCTCGCTGCCCGTGTTCTGAAATTGGAAGATCCCGCAGCGAAAAAGATCGTTTTCGCGGCCGCCGAAGAACTAATTCTATCCGTCCGGGCCGTTCTGACCGCAGCCCGGATCGAGGCTGCGTCGCCAAAGCTGGTGTTCTCCGGCGGGCTGCTGGAGGAGGGTCGCGTCCTGCGCGGTATGGTCGAGGATCGGCTGGCGCGGGACTTGCCTTCGATCCGGATCGTCCGGGGAAGGATTCCCGCACCCACTATCGGAGTTGCGCGACTGGCCCGCGTTGCCTGGATCGAAGCCGGGTCTCTAGGATGAGCTTCGTCCAGTTCGCGGTAGAGTCGTATCCTGGATAGGCAAAGTATTCGGTAATTACTGGAGGGTGGATCTATGAGTAGCTTCGAGTGCAACGCGGTTCTATTCGATCTCGATGGGGTGTTGGTTGACTCGACCCGCGCCGTCGTGCGTATCTGGAGTGAGTGGGCCAAACGTCAGGGCATCCAGGCAGCACGCATTCTGGAGGTTGCCCACGGACGCAGGACCATAGAGACCGTTCGCCGGGTCGCCCCACACCTGGACGCGGAGGAGGAGACCAGAGAGCTGGAGCGGATGGAGATTGGAGACCTCGACGGTGTGCTCGAAGTCGAGGGGGCTCTGGAGTTGATCTCCTCCATCCCCAATGACGGCTGGACCGTCGTAACCTCGGGACCGAGAGCCCTGGCGACCCGCAGGCTCGAACACGCCATGCTCCCAAGGCCGGTTCGGTTCGTCGCCGCCGAAGATGTGAAGGAGGGCAAGCCGCACCCGGAAGCCTACCTGAAGGGCGCGGAGATCCTGGGCGTCAGCCCGGAAGACTGCGTGGTGATAGAAGACGCCCCCTCCGGCATCCGGGCCGGCAAGTCGGCCGGCATGACCGTGGTCGCGGTGGCGACGACCCACGACGAAGATGATCTCTCCGAGGCCGATGCGATAGTGGCTTCCCTGACTGACATCCGCGTGGTCACCGGAACCGGCGGTTCGCGCTTTGAGGTGCGGGTGCGGGACTAGCTGGCTAATCCCGGCTCAAAGTCCAGCCCCGAGGCTGCCAGAGGGCCGCGTCCTGAGGCCGCGTGTCGTCGAACAGAACGCCTTGCTGTCCTCTGATCCTGACGTAGTCCAAGTACACACCCCGGTCGCTGCTCGTGGCGTCGGTGACGTAGCGCAGGCGCAGGGTGGCCGGTCCCGTGTATGGACCGAGATCGAAGCGGGCATCCAGCCACTCGCGGCCGGATACCCTCCGGCGAGCGGATAGTTCGCGTGAAGCGGGTTCGGGACGCCAACGGAGAGCCTATGGCGTTGGAGACCAGTCATCTGCTCTACGACGTGGCGGAAGGCGTACTCGGGGTGGACCTCGCCTCGCGCTCGCTCTACGAAGAACTCCGTAAGCACGGCGTCCGTATCGCCGGAGCGGAGCAAAGCTACGAGGCCGTGCTGGTGAACGAATCCGAGGCCGAGCATCTCGGCGTGCCCGCCGGGAGTCCTGCATTGTTGGTGGAGCGACTGACTTTCGACTCCGAGGGTCGGCCCTTCGAGTACGTCAAGAGCACGTACAGGGCCGACCGCTACCGCGTCACCACCGTGCTGCGTCCCTAGAACCTATGCTTGCGCGGTGTATCTAGATACTCTTGCTCTGTTCTCGCGATACAGGTATAGTCAACGATACATTGATGGCGGCGGCTTGATCGCGCGTCACGAACGCTGAGCGGGGGAGAAGGGGAGCGCCATGGCAGAAGCAACGACCAATTCGGCGGCCAGCCAGTCCGGTGGATTCGACAGGGTATTGGGGGCCCTGCAGAGTGTCGGGCGCGCTTTGATGCTGCCCATAGCCGTCTTGCCGGCGGCGGCGCTGTTGCTGCGGCTTGGACAGCCGGATCTCTTGAACCTACCCTGGATGGCGGCGGCTGGAGATGGTATCTTCGCGAACCTGCCCGTACTGTTCGCGGTTGGTATAGCGTTTGGGTTGGCAGGTGGCGATGGAGCCGCCGGGCTGGCGGGGCTCGTCGGGTACTTCGTATTCGCCGGGGTGTTCAACGTGATCGCCGCCGATCTCGCCGAAGCGGGTGCGGATCCCATCGAGAGCATGGGCGTGCTCTCGGGCATCCTCACGGGTCTCGTGGCGGCTGGTCTCTACCGGCGCTACAGCGACATCAGGTTGCCGGACTATCTGGCCTTCTTCGGGGGCAAGAGGTTCGTGCCGATCGTCACGGCCGTCGCCGCCCTGGTACTTGGGGTCGTCTTCGGGTTCATATGGCCCCCGGCAAACGCCGGGATAGAAGCGGTCGGTCAGGCCATCGTGGGCCTGGGCGCTCTCGGGACCGGGCTTTACGGGTTCCTGAACCGCCTGCTCATACCGCTCGGGTTGCACCACGTAATAAACACGTACGTCTGGTTCCAGCTCGGCACCTTCGAGGGGCCGGACGGTCCGGTGCACGGTGAGATCACACGCTACTTCGCCGGGGATCCAAACGCCGGTTATTTCCTCTCTGGGTTCTTCCCGATCATGATGTTCGGGCTCCCGGCGGCGTGCCTCGCCATGATACGACATGCCAACTTCCCGAAGGTGGCCGCGGGTATCCTGCTCTCGGCGGCATTCGCCTCGTTTTTGACGGGCATCACCGAGCCTATAGAGTTCGCCTTCCTGTTCGTTGCGCCGCTTCTCTTTCTGATTCACGCCATCCTGACCGGCACGGCGCTCGCGGTATGCACGCTGCTCGGGATCAAAATTGGTTTCGGCTTCTCCGCCGGGCTCATAGATTACGTGCTCAACTTCAGCAAATCGAACACGCAGGGAGCGGTTCTGTTGCTCGGCGTGGGGCTGGTGTACGGTGTGATCTACTACTTCGTCTTCAGCTTCTTCATAAAGAGATTTGATCTCGCGACGCCGGGACGCGGTGAGTCTTCCACGGGACTTTCGGCGGATTGGATCCT
>JACCTS010000595.1 GCA_013812245.1 Rubrobacter sp. | reverse complement strand
ACGAGGCGATGAAGGCCCGGTCGGCGGAGGCCGGGATGCGCCCGCCGCGCCTGCTCGTCGGCCCGTGGACCCACGGGAGCTTCGACGGCACCACCTTCGGAGACCTCGACTTCGGCATGACGAGCGCCGGCGGCTTCGTGAACGCGGACGGGGATCTCACCAGCCGCCACCTCCGCTGGTTCGACGCGACGCTCAAGGGCGACGAGGAAGCCCTGGCGGGCCGTCCGCCGGTAGAGGTCTTCGTGATGGGCGAGAACCGCTGGCGCGGCTACGACGAGTGGCCCGTCCCCGGCTCACGCGAAGAGCATTGGTATCTCCACGACGACGGCGCGCTCTCCCGCGAGGCCCCTGGCGCGGAGTCTTCTGACGAGTACGACTACGATCCCCGCGACCCGGCGCCCACGGTCGGAGGACCCATCCTGCTGGCCCCCGTCCACCGCCCCGGCGCCCGTGACCAGCGGGAAGTAGAGGAGAGGCCCGACGTGCTCGTGTATACGAGCGAAGTCCTCCGGGAGGACTACACGGTGCTCGGCGCCGTTCACACCACGCTCTTCGCCGCCTCATCGGCCCCCGACACGGACTTCGTCGTCCGGCTGGTGGACGTGCACCCCGACGGACGGGCCATCGGCCTCGCCGACGGCATCATCCGCGCCAGCGCCCGCGAGAGCTACCCCGCGCCGGGTGTGATCACGCCGACGCCTCCAAGCCCCATCGAGCCGGGCGAGGTGTACGAGTACGCCGTGGACCTGTGGGCCGCCGGCATCACCTTCCTCGCGGGGCACCGGCTCAGGGTTGAGGTCACCTCCAGCTCTTTCCCCCGCTGGGACCGCAACCCGAACACGGGGGAGAGCAGCATGGACTCCGCGCGCGCGGAGGTCGCCCGCCAGACCATCTTCCACGACGCCGGGCGTCCGAGCAGCGTTACGCTGACGGTCGTGGATGGCTAATTCTACTGAGGACACCTAGTATCGATGGGACTCTTCAACCGCCTGCTTGGCCTACGCTCCACAGAAGACTTTTTCACCGAGATCGTCGCCCACCTGTTCGACACATCACCTCAGACCTGTATGGATTGGGTGAAACATGAACGGCTGTCAGACGCTGAGTACGATGGAGTCCACGTCTCTACACAGCAGGCATTGGCGGCGCTCGAAGATCACGAAACCGGCAGCCGCTTGGACATCCTCATCGAGCTATACGATCAACAGGGAACCGATGTGATTCTGATCGAGTCCAAAATAGCCTCCCGTGAAGGGGATGAGCAACTGCGGCGCTACGCCCAACACCTCGAACGCCGATCCGATGCCAGGAGCAAGACGCTCCTCTACATCACCCGCGACTACGACCCCAAAGACGAGAACGAAATCTTTGATGGGCTGGGAGATCGAGTCAGCTTCGAATCACGGCGCTGGCATGACTTCTACAACTTCCTGAAGGACCAACCGAGGACGGACCTGACCGGCGAGATACTTCGATTCATGGAGGAGCAAGGAATGGCCCAGAGCAACCAGTTCACCCCGGTAGATGTACTCGCGCTGTCCAACGTGCCAAAAGCACTCAGCATGATGGACGAGACTATGAGCGGAGAAGTTAGTGCGAAGTTCGAGGCGGTTACAGGGAACCTACTCAAAAGCCGGGCAGGTACGCTATCGAACCTCCAAGAACATGGGCGATACTTACTTTACTCCTTACCTCAGCATAACTGGTCGTTTTGGTGCGGCCTCGGCTATTACTTGTGGTGGGAGAGTGCTGCAGATTATCCTGCGCTGGGCATCTGGCTTGGAGTATCGCCGAAATCCCAAGATCGACACCAAATTATCAGCGCGATGAAAGAGATAGAGGAACGCGATGGTTGGGAAAGCTCGGAACTTGATTATTCTAGAGCATGGTCCAGCGTCGGGCGTGAGAGCAGCTTGCAAGACTTCCTCTCCAGCGATGATCACGTCGCCGAGATCAAGAAGTTCTTTCTCGAATCGCTAGACGAGTTGCAGGAGATCAGGGAGCAGTACCCGCATCTGCCGTGGGGCGACACTACGCACTGACTTATTCCTCCAGAATGTCGTGCAACTTCATCGACAACCAAACGGGTTTCTCGCTGGCAATTTCGACCCTTATCAGGCAGGATTTTGGTGCAAGGGCGCCAGCGGGCTTTCCGGGTCGGGCGACGATTCGCCCTTATATGTTCGCCAGCGGGCGGCGAGCGGTTTCGGCGACGGTGAGGGTGGCGAGGGTGGAGATGATGGCGGCGGCCACGATGTAGAAGGCTGGCGAGATGGGTTCCCGGTTCGCTGAAGGAGGAAGGTGAAGATCAGGGGCGCCTCCCTCCCCGCTTCCACCGGACAGGCGCGGATCTCCTCACGCCGCCCACCAACACGCAATGCCCGGCGGATGGGACACGGTGTGGAGTATGATGGTCGGCCATGAACGCACCCGCAGGTACACCGGAGCGCCGCTGATGGAGATCCGGGGCCGCACCTTCCTGGTCACCGGCGGCGGCTCGGGCCTCGGCGCCGCCACGGCTCGGATGCTTGCGGACGCCGGCGCCAGCGTCGTCGCCGCCGACCTGCGGGGCGAGCCGGCAAAGGGCATCTGGTTCCACGAGACCGACGTGACCGGCGAGGAGAGCGTGAAAGCGGCCGTGGATGTCGCCGTCGAAGTATTCGGCGGGCTGCACGGCGTCGTCAACTGCGCCGGCGTCGCCATCGCGGAGAAGGTGCTCGGCCGGGATGGGCCGCACGACCTCGACTCGTTCGCGCGGGTAGTTCAGATCAACCTCGTCGGCACCTTCAACGTCGTGCGGCTCGCGGCCGGAGCCATGCGAGAGAACGAGCCGAGGGAAGATGGGGAGCGCGGGGTCATCGTGAACACCGCGTCGGTGGCGGCTTTCGACGGCCAGATCGGTCAGTCCGCCTACGCCGCGTCCAAAGGCGGTGTCACCGCCATGACGCTGCCGCTGGCCCGCGAGCTTGCCCGGTGGGGCATCAGGGTGGTCACCATCGCCCCTGGCATCTTCGACACCCCGATGATGGCCGGCCTCCCGGAAGAAGCCCGCGACTCTTTAGGCAAACAGGTCCCCTTCCCATCCCGCCTCGGTACGCCGGGGGAGTACGCCGCGCTCGCGCAGCACATAATCGAGAACCGGATGCTCAACGGCGAGGTCATACGACTCGACGGCGCAATCCGGATGTCTCCCCGATAGCGGGATCGCGGGCCGAAACCAGTATCGCCAAAGC
>JACCTS010000558.1 GCA_013812245.1 Rubrobacter sp. | reverse complement strand
GAGGCGAGTCCGAAGATATCGAGGAGAGCTTCAGGAACCTGTTCCTCTCCATCATCGTGGCGCTCGTGCTGGTGTACCTGATCCTGGTCGTATTCTTCGGATCTTTGCTGGTGCCGCTCGTCATCCTGCTCGCCGTCCCACTCACCACCACGGGGGCGTTCGGGGCCTTACTCCTCACCAACACGGCCCTGAGCCTGCCGGCGCTGCTGGGGGTATTGCTCCTGATCGGAATAGTCGTCTCCAACGCCATCCTGCTGGTGGACTTCGCTGGCAACGCGCTCTCGCGTCACGAGAGCGTGGACGACGCCATCATGGAAGCCGGGCGGGCGCGTCTCAGGCCCATCCTGATGACGGCGCTGGCGACGGTCTTCGCCCTGCTGCCGCTCGCGTTCGGCTTCGGGGGTGGTGGCAGTGCGCTGATCTCCAGCAGCCTGGCGATACCCGTGATCGGAGGTCTCGTCACCTCGACCTTCCTGACCCTGCTCGTCGTACCCGTTGGCTACTCGCTCCTGAAGGGCGGCCGACGACGCCGGAAGAAAGGCTGACGTTGGAGAGAGGAGTTGAGGCCAGGCAGCGGGTGACGCCGAGGAGCGTGGCGGGGCGCAAGCTCGTGCTCGTGGGCGAATAAGACGGTTGCTAGTCTACTCATTCACCCTGAGAAGCCGTTCTGCTGTCGGGGCGCAGCCACAGCGAGACGTGTTCTGGCTGCATGGTTTCTCGAACGACCGACAGCAGGTCCGCATTCAACTGCTCCAGGTCTGTCTCATCACGTAATTTGATCGAGAATCCATCGAGCGTCTTCCGCACATCGTATTTTTTGCGATAGAAGTGCCGATCCACGAACGCCTGCACCCGCTTACGAAGTGGGTCGAATAACGCGGCTATGGCCAGCGTCGAAGCGACGATGGCGAGCTGTGTTTCCTGACCAGTAAGGGCGCGAAAAGCGTACTGCAAGGAGACCAGGCCACCGAGGTAGACGAGGACCAGCATCAAGGTGAGAGGACCGTAGACGAGGGTGCGGTTGATAACGAGGTCTATGTCGTAGAGCCTGTAACGAAGCACTGCGGCACCGATGGAGAGCGGGATGCCAAACAGGGCCACGACCAGCACCAGAAAGATCCACCATCCAAACCCGCCGAGCAGTAGTTCACCGATTATGGCAAGGGCGACGACTACGCCCAGCAACGTGGCGGCGAAGGCGAGCCATTTGATCTGCTGGCGCTCTATCCCGAACGTCCGGCGAAACCTGAGGTAGACGGAGATCACGGAGACGACGAACAGCAGCCCGGTGAGGAGGAGTATTAACCCATCCGCGGCATCGAAGAACTCCGTGGCCCTCTCGATGCCGAGCGGGTTACGGACCGATTCTTCGCCCGCTACCGGACCCGGATGGAATGCTTTGACGAGGATACCCGTCGCCAGTAGAACGCTGTTGATCCGGAGGAGCAGGCGCCAGCGGCGAGACAGGGACCGCCCATCGGGAAACAGCAAGAACAGGAATATGATCAGCTCGTACACCGGCTCCTGAACCCAGGAGGAAAACCAGGCTGCCACTTCTCCGGCGGGCAGAGAGCCAGGATGGGTGACCAGTGTGTAGGTGGCGTACGTGCCGAAGAAGACACTGAACGCGAACAAGAAGCCGCTCACGAGTATCCAGCCAATGGGATTTTCGGGCCGCCGTGAGGCTATGAGCGCTCCGACCGTAGAGGAGGTAACCACCCAGGCCGCCACCGGCAATACGATGATCAGGCTACCCTGCTCACTTACCACCAGCAGGGAGAGAGCGCAAACTACTGTCAGCGCCCACAGCAACCATGCAAGCCAGGTGGCGGCCTGGGTGCCTGTTCTGCCTGGTCCCCGTTCCTGTTCCTTTGTTCCTTCCGTCACGATGCCATTCTACAGAATTGCGCGTCTCCCAAACGCTACGACAATCGTTACGAAACCATATGGTGAGCGAGCTTCCGGGATGGCGGTTTCGTGCCCCGGAGGAGGAACGGTGATCTCCGATACATCCTGCTAACGTGTGAGACCGTGAAGATGTCACCCTGGAGCACAACACCCTTGCGGATAGCGTTTGTCGCCGACGACCTGTATCCGGGATATGGGGGCCAGGCTGTCTCTACGGAGGGCCATATAGGGGCGCTGCTCGAACGAGGCCACGAGGTTCGCGCCCTGGCGGGCGCCGAGCGGTCGTCCACGGAACCAGCCGCTGTAGAGGTCGAGCGGCTGCCGGTGTGGCGTCCCCCGAACAAGCAGATCCACTACGCTTTCCCCGTTCGGAAGAAGGTCCGGGCGCTCGTGGACTGGGCCGATGTGGTCCACATCAACACCCCGACACCGCTTGCCCTACTTACGCTCCGGCTGGCGTGCTGCGCAAGCGTTCCCGCTCTTCTTGGCTTCCACGCTCAGGAAGAGAGCATGACCATGCATACCGGGAAGCTGATCCTGCCGGCCCTGCGGGGCTGGTACCGTCTCATCTACCGGATACCTGACGCCCTGATCGCGCCGACCCGCTTCGCTGCCCGCCTGGCGAAGCGCTACACGGAACGCCCGGTCCACGTGGTCTCAAACGGCATCAGGTTGCCGGAGGCAGCAGTACCCGCAGACCGGGAGCGTGCGGCGGTCCTGCGGCAGCGGCTTCTTTCGGGGAAGCGGTTCCTGATCTCACACGTGGGCCGCCTCTCGCACGAGAAACGTCCCCAGGGTCTCATGGAACTGGCGGTGGCGCTCGCCGCGCTCCGGCGGGATACGCAACTGATCGTGGCGGGAGATGGTCCCCTGCGGCCCGCGCTGGAGCGGCAAACGGTACGTCTCGGCCTTGCGGATGCTGTGCTTTTTCTGGGCTATGTCTCCGAGGAGGAGAAAGCGGATCTCCTGCGGGCCAGCGACCTGTTCGTGATGCCGTCGCCGACCGAGTTACAGAGCATCGCCACGCTCGAAGCCATGGCCCACGGTTGTCCGGTGGCGGTAGCCGGATTCTCCACCAGCGCTGTTCCCGAGCTAGTTCGTGAGGCTAGAGCCGGCATTTCTTATGATCCCGGACGGATCTCCAGCGCGGCGTCTGACATTAGCCGGTTGCTGGACCGGCCCGACGAGCTTCGGTGTTTCGGGAAGAGCGCACTTCTCGCGGCGAAGGGCCACGACATCCGGGAGAGTGGCCGTTGTCTGGAGGAGATCTACCAGGGGCTGATCCAGGTCCGGTCGGAGATGTAACTGCGGCCAGTTGTAGCCCAAGTTCGATTGTACCGGTGTTCCGCTATCCCGTGGCGTAGCGGACGATATGGTGGGCCAGTTGCTCGGTCATGGATGGAAGGCCGAGCCGCTCGCGGCGGTGGACGACTTCTTCCAGGAGAGCAGGCTCCGAGGCGTAGCGCCACACCACTTTCTGGAGTTCTTCTGGTGTCCTCGTGAAGTGTCCCAGTCCCTCTTCCTCGACGAAGCGCACCACGCCCCGCTCGTTGAGGGCGGTGTAGCCGGTGAGGAGCGCCGGACGCCCGACGGCCAGCGCCTCGTAGACCGAGGCGGGACCAGCTTTGCCAATGAAGACATCGCTCGCGGCCAGGTAGCATGCAACCTCGTCCGTGAAACCTTCGATCCTGAGACGGTCCTCGCGCGATTCGAGGGGCGACAACCGTTTCCTAAGCGCCTGGTTGCGGCCCGTGATCATCACCACCTGCGGGGCGGGCTCAGCGTCGAGGAGCGCGCGGATGACCGCTCGTGGGTCGCTCTCCGCCACCCCCTCTCCCCCGAAGGAGACGAGACAGGTGAAACGGTCGGGCAGGGCGAGGCGGGCGCGGGCCTCAGCCTTCGTCGGGGCGTCTAGAAAAGCCTGACCCACCGGATAACCCACGACCGCCGTCTTCTCTGCTGGCACCCCGAAACGCACCAGGTCGCGCCGGACTTCCTCGGATGGGGCGACGATGTGGTCCGCCCGGGGGTCTGCCCAGTAGGCGCTGATGCCGTGCGGCTCGGTGGCGAAGGTCAGCACGGGAACGTCGAGGCCGTAGAGCCGCTTCGCCTCCGCGAGGCCGGAGGTGATGAGTCCATGGTTCGAGACGATCAGACGCGGCGGCGAAGGCATCAGATGTTCCGCCGCCGCAAGGGCAAACCCCCGCAGGATGCGCCGCTGGCCAGCGATGGTCACACGCGGAACGGAGTCTATGACGCGCTGACCAGCGCGGGCCACCACCGGGAAGCGCAACGCCCTTCGCCAGAATCCTTTGTGCAGACGGTCGAGACCGGTAACGCCGAGGTCCCTCATGTAATCCGAGACGTCCAGCTCGTAGCAGCCTGGATAGTGACGCTCCACGGCCTCGGCCATGGCCCGCGCCGTCGCCACGTGACCGCCCCCTATGGAGATGGTGGCGAAGAGGATGGCCGGACGGTCTCCGACCTCGGAGCGGCAGGCGGAATCCGTG
>JACCTS010000545.1 GCA_013812245.1 Rubrobacter sp. | reverse complement strand
GTTGGGGACCTGCTTGGCGAGCACCTTTGTGATGGCCGCGGTAAGGGTGGTCTTGCCGTGGTCGACGTGGCCAATGGTGCCGACGTTGAGGTGCGGCTTGTTCCTCTCAAACTTCCCTCTTGACATCTTTCTACCTCCTGCCTTTCTCTATCTACCGTTCGGCTATCTCGGCCGCGATGCTCTTGGGCACCTCGGCGTAGTGATCGAACTGCATGGTGAACGTGGCGCGGCCCTGGGTCTTGGAGCGCACGGTGGTCGCGTACCCGAACATCTCTGAGAGCGGCACCATCGCCCGTATGACCTGCCCGCTACCACGGGAGTCCATGCCCTGGATCTGCCCGCGCCTCGCGCTCAGGTCGCCCATCACGTCACCCATGAACTCTTCGGGCATGACGACCTCCACCTCCATCATCGGCTCCAGCAGCACCGGGTTGGCCCTCTTGAGAGCCTCCTGGATCGCCATGGAACCGGCGATATGGAACGCCATCTCCGACGAGTCAACCTCGTGGAAAGATCCGTCCACCAGCTCGACCTTCACGTCAACGACCGGGAACCCGGCCACGACGCCGGAGTCCAGCGCTTCGCGGATGCCCTTGTCAACGCTCGGGATGTACTCCCTGGGGATTACGCCGCCGACGATCTTGTTCTCGAACTCGTAGGGCTCGGCCTCGGGGTCTTCCTGATGCTCGACGTTGATGACGGCGTGTCCGTACTGACCACGGCCACCCGTCTGCCGCACGAAGCGCCCCTCGATTCCTTCGACCCGCTTGCGGATCGTCTCGCGGTAAGCCACCTGCGGCTTGCCGATGTTGGCGTCCACCCGGAATTCCCGCAGAAGCCTGTCGAGGATGATCTCAAGGTGCAGCTCGCCCATCCCGCTGATGATCGTCTGCCCGGTCTCCTCATCGCCGCGTACGGTGAAGGTCGGGTCCTCCTCCGCCAGCCGCTGCAATGCTGCCGAGAGCTTCTCCTGGTCGGCCTTGGTCTTCGGCTCGATGGCCTGCGAGATCACCGGCTCGGGAAAGATCATCTCCTCAAGCACGATCTGCTCGGGATCATCCGCCGCGATGAGCGTGTCTCCGGTGCCCGTGTTCGACAGCCCGATCGCCGCTACCAGTTCTCCGGCGTAGACTTCCTCGCGCTGTTCCCGCGAGTTGGCGTGAAGCTGCAACAGACGCCCGACGCGCTCGCGACGTCCCTTGGTCGTGTTCATCACGTAGGAGCCGGATTTCAGCGTCCCTGAATACACCCGCATATACGTCAGTTTCCCGACGTGCGGGTCGGACTGCACCTTGAATGAGAGCGCCGCCAGCGGACCATCTTCGTCCGCTTCGCGGATGACCTCCTCACCCTCCATGTTGACGCCATGGATCGGCGGCACCTCGAGCGGGCTCGGCAGGTAGTCCACCACGCCGTCGAGCAGCGGCTGCACACCCTTGTTCTTGAACGCCGATCCGCAGAATACGGGCGTCATCTGCGTGCTCAGGGTTGCCTGGCGGATGGCGGCCCGGATTTGATCCGCTTCGATCTCTTCGCCCTCCAGGTACATCACCATCAACTCTTCGTCCTGATCGGCGACCGCCTCCAGGAGCTTCTCCCGATACTCATCGGCCCGTCCCCGGACTTCCTCCGGTATGTCCACTACCTCCCACGTTGCACCGAGGTCGTCCGTATAGACGATGGCCTTCATCTCCACGAGATCAACGATCCCCTGGAATTCGCTCTCGGCGCCAATGGGCAACTGCACCGGCACGGCGTTCGCCCCAAGCCGGTCGTGCATGGTCTCCACGGCCCGGTAGAAATCCGCCCCGATGCGATCCATCTTGTTAACGAACGCTATCCGCGGCACCCTGTACTTGTCCGCCTGCCGCCACACCGTCTCGGACTGCGGCTCCACACCGGCCACCGAGTCGAACAACGCTATCGAACCATCGAGCACCCGCAGGCTGCGCTCCACCTCAACGGTGAAGTCCACGTGTCCGGGCGTGTCTATGATGTTGATACGATGTTGCTCGGGGATGCGGCTATGAACGCCCTCCCGCTCGTTGCTCTTGCCGTTCTTGGTGGCGCCTTCGATGCCGCCCCAGAACACGGTAGTCGCGGCGGAGGTGATGGTAATGCCGCGCTCGCGCTCCTGGGACATCCAGTCCATCACGGCGTTGCCGTCGTGGACCTCGCCCAGCTTGTGGGTGAGGCCCGTGTAGAGCAGAATGCGCTCCGTGGTCGTCGTCTTGCCGGCATCGATGTGGGCCATGATGCCGATGTTTCTCACCCGCCTTAGCGGCGTCTTTTTAGATACCTGTACAGCCATCTCCTACCTCGTCACCACCTGTAGTGTGCGAACGCCCGGTTGGCCTCTGCCATCCGGTGGGTGTCTTCCTTACGCTTCACGCTCGACCCTGTGTTGTCCTTGGCGTCGAGCAACTCGCCGGCCAGGCGGCGTCCCATCGTCTTCTCGCGCCTCGCTCGGGCGAACCCGATCAACCAGCGGAGGGCCAGCGCGTTGGCCCGGCGTGGGATCACCTCGACCGGCACCTGATAGGTGGCCCCACCGACCCGGCGGCTGCGGACCTCGAGGCGCGGCTTCACGTTGTCCACCGCGTTGTTCAGGACGGTCACCGGGCTGGTTCCGGAGCGCTCCTCTACATAGGAAAGCGCGTCGTAGACGATCTTCTCGGCGACGCTCTTCTTGCCGTCGAGCATGATCTTGTTGATTACCTGCTGCACGAGCACGCTTCCGTAGACGGAGTCCGGCTCTATCTTCTTTTTCGGTGGCGCGGCTCGGCGCGGCATATCTCCTGCTACCTCCTAAAACTCTTCTACGACTTCTTCGTTCCATACTTGGAACGGCCCTGCTTGCGATCATTAACGCCCAGGGTGTCGAGCGCCCCGCGAACGACCTTGTACCGGACACCCGGCAGGTCTTTCACACGGCCGCCACGCACCAGCACGACGGAGTGCTCCTGCAAATTATGGCCTTCTCCCGGCACGTAGGCCGTGACCTCGTGGCCGTTCACCAGCCGGACCCGCGCTATCTTGCGCAGCGCCGAGTTCGGCTTCTTGGGAGTAGTGGTGGAGACACGGGTACATACCCCACGACGCTGCGGCGAGCCCTGAAGGGCCGGCGTCGCCGTCTTCTCTTTCCTCAGATTACGCTCGTTGCGCACGAGTTGGTTGGTCGTGGGCATGCCCGCGCCTCTCTCTCTATCAGTACAAAGGGGCTTATAGAATCACGCGCCGCAGCTCAGAGTCTTTGTTACCCATTGGTAACGACTTGTAACCGCAGCGCGTTATTTTAGGCTCAGGAAGCCGCTATGTCAAGCTCGTCGGTCTCTTGCGCGTTGTACCCCTCGACGGTCACGGAGAGTTGCCTATACTGCGGCAGGCCCGTGGCCGCCGGGATGAGTTTGCCGATGATCACATTCTCCTTCAGCCCCGCGAGGCTGTCCACCTTGCCCTCGATGGCCGCATCGGTGAGGACGCGGGCGGTCTCCTGGAAAGAGGCTGCGGAGAGGAAGCTGTCGGTGGCGAGCGAGGCCTTCGTTATGCCCATCAGAATGGTGTGGAAGGTAGCGGGTGAACCGCCCTCTTCCTTGATGCGCACGTTCTCAGTCCGCACGGCGAACTTGTCGGCGATCTGTTCCGGGATCAGGGCTGTATCGCCCGGGTCGTCTATGACGACCTTGCGGAGCATCTGCCGGACTATGACCTCGATGTGCTTGTCGTGGATATCCACGCCCTGGGCCCGGTAGACCTTCTGCACCTCCTCGACCAGGTAACGCTCGGTGGCGGTGGTGCCCCGATCGTAGTGCAGGTCGTTCTCGAGGACCTGGTGCGGATAGATGGACCCGTCGGTGATCGGGGTGTTCGCCGCGACCTCAGCGCCCTCGACAAACTCGCGCTTGAGGAGTTGGCGCTCGACCTTGTACTCGCGACTCTCCGTACCGTCGGAGGAGGTCAGCACGACCTTGATCATGCGGTCAGAGTCGGTCTCCTCCAGGCTCACCGTACCGTCTATGTCGGCGATGGTAGCCTCGGCCTTCGGGTGCCGGGCTTCGAAGAGCTCGACAACCCGCGGCAGGCCGGCGGTGATGTCCTCGCCGGCGATGCCGCCGGTGTGGAACGTCCGCATGGTGAGCTGGGTCCCCGGCTCACCGATGGACTGGGCCGCGATGATGCCGACGGCCTCGCCTACGTCCACGGCGCGATAGGTAGAGAGAGCGCGCCCGTAGCACGTCTGGCAGACACCCTGGGCATTCTCGCACTTGGCCGGCGTCCGCACCGAGATCATCGTCTCCCGCGGCAACTCTTCGCGCCAGGAGGAGAGAACCTTCGGCATGATATCGGTGCCGGCGGCAGCTACGACCTCTCCCGTCTCCGGGTTGACGAGGTCGCGGGCCAGGAAGCGGGCCGCCACGGAATCGTTGGCGTCGCCCCGGCCGCCATCGAGGTACAGAGGAAGGTCCACGTACCCCTCTGAGCCGCAGTCTTCGCTGTTGACGACCACGTCCTGCGAGACATCCACGAGCCGGCGGGTCAGGTAGCCCGAGTCCGCAGTACGTAGGGCGGTGTCGGCCTGGCCCTTCCTGGCGCCGTGTGTCGAGGTGAAGTACTCGAGCACCGAGAGACCCTCCATGAAGTTGCTCTTCACGGGCTCGTCGATGATCTCACCCTTCGTGTTGGTCATCAGGCCGCGCATGCCGGCGAGCTGGGTGAAGTTGTTGTAGTTACCCCTGGCGCCGGAGTTCGCCATCATGGTGATGGGGTTCAGCTCCCAGAGGTTGTCCTTCATCGCCTGCTCGACCTCATTCTTGGCCTGGGTCCACAGGCCGATGACCCGCTCCAGCCGCTCGTCGTCAGAGACGAAGCCCTGGTCCCACTGGTCTTCTATCTCGTCGACCTCGCCCTGGTAGCGTTCCAGAATCTCTTCCTTCTGCTCCGGCACGACGATGTCGTTCTTGCCGACGGAGATACCGGCCCGCGTGGCGGTGTGGAAGCCGATCTTCTTGAGCGTATCGAGGAGCTGACTCACCAACTCCGTGGGGTAAGAAGCGACGTACTCGGAGACGATGGTCTTGATCTCACCCTTCTTCAGCAGGTGGTTGATGTAATTGTAGGATGACGGGTCGTAGGAGTCACCGAGGTACTCCCTCAGCGTCTGCTCCACGTTCTCGTTGAAGATGACGCGCCCGAGCGTGGTCTCCATTCGCTCACCATTACGGCGCGCGATGACCTTGTCATGGATCTTGAGCGATCCCTCCTTGTACGCGGCCTCGGCCTCGTCGTAGGAGGAGATGAATGCCTTGACGTCCTGGTCCTCAAAGTCCGCCCCGGCGTAGGTGATGTAGTACAGCCCGAGCACCATGTCCTGTGAAGGGACCGCGATCGGGAACCCGTTGGCAGGGAGCAGGATGTTCTGCGTAGAAAGCATCAGAATGCGCGCCTCGGCCTGGGCCTCGGGCGAGAGCGGCACGTGTACGGCCATCTGGTCGCCGTCGAAGTCCGCGTTGAACGCCGCGCACACCAACGGGTGCACCTGCACGGCCTTGCCCTCGACGAGCACCGGCTCGAAAGCCTGGATGCCGAGGCGGTGAAGCGTCGGGGCGCGGTTCAGGAGCACGGGGTGCTCCTTGATCACGTCCTCCAGCACGTCCCACACCTCGGGCCTCAAGCGCTCGACCATCTGCTTGGCGCTACGGATATTCGGCGCCAGCGCCCGGTCCACGAGCACCTTCATCACGAACGGCTTGAACAGCTCGACCGCCATCAGGCGCGGCAGGCCGCACTGATGCATCTGGAGCCCCGGACCGACCACGATGACGGAGCGCCCGGAATAGTCCACGCGCTTGCCGAGCAGGTTCTGACGGAAACGGCCCTGCTTGCCCTTGAGCATGTCGCTCAAAGATTTCAGAGCCCGGTTGCCTGCGCCCGTGACAGCACGCCCACGGCGACCGTTGTCGAAGAGGGCGTCCACGGCCTCCTGGAGCATGCGCTTCTCGTTGTTCACGATAACGTCCGGCGCGCCAAGATCGAGCAGACGGCGGAGGCGGTTGTTCCGGTTGATGACCCTCCGGTACAGGTCGTTCAGGTCGCTCGTGGCGAAGCGTCCGCCGTCGAGCTGGACCATCGGCCTCAGGTCCGGAGGCAGGACTGGGACGGAGTCCATGATCATCCACGAAGGGTTGTTGGTGCTGGTGCGGAAGGCATCTACGACCTTCAGGCGCTTGATGGCCTTCTGGCGCTTCTGCCCCTTGGAGTTGGTGACCATGTCGCGCAGGTCGGCGGCTTCTTCCTCCAGGTTCACCTGAACTATGAGGTCACGAATGGCCTCTGCGCCCATGCCGCCGCGGAAGTACACGCCGTAGCCGTACTCGTCGCCGAAGCGGTCCTTCATCTCGCGGAAGAGTTCTTCGTCGTCCACGATCTGACGCGGCTCCAGCGTCTGGAACTCTTCCCAGGAACGGCGCACGAGCTCTATCTGCTCCTGCATGGAGGTGCGGATGTCCTCGACGGACTCCTCGGCCTCCTTGTACACCTTCTGTATCGTGGCCTCGCGCTCGTCCTCTTCGACCTCGGCGTACTCCTCGGTCAACTCGTCCGGGGAACTCTCGCCCTTGATGACGCTCTCGCGCTTGGTGCGCAGGGCCTGGGTAGCCGAGATCTCCTCGTCGCGCTCCTCTTCGAGCTGACGAATCTCGGCCTCTACCTGCTCGCGCAGGGAATCTATGTCGTTGGCCCGCTCCTCGCGGTCGACCCATGTGACGATGGAGGAGGCGAAGTACAGCACACGATCGAGATCCTTCGGGCTGATATCTAGCAGGTAGCCCATCCGGCTCGGCACGCCCTTCACGAACCACACGTGCGCTATCGGGGAGGCCAGTTCGATGTGGCCCATCCGGTCGCGGCGCACGCGGGCACGGGTCACCTCGACGCCGCACCGCTCGCAGATGATGCCCTTGAAGCGGATGCGCTTGTACTTGCCGCAGTAGCACTCCCAGTCCTTCGAAGGCCCGAAGATGCGCTCGTCGAAGAGGCCGTCCTTCTCGGGACGGAGGGTACGGTAGTTGATGGTCTCGGGCTTGGTAACCTCGCCGCGAGACCATTCCCGGATCTCCTCGGCCGAAGCGAGGCCGATGGAGATTTTCTCCAGCTTGTTTATGTCTATGTCGCGCTCTAGTCCCTGCAACGCTTACACCCCTCCTCTGAAGACGTCCGGTGTGTCGTCCAGACTGCCTGTGGGCTCCTCGCGGCTGAGGTTGATCCCCAGCGCCCGCGCGGCCTCGTCCCAGTCTCTGCGGTCAGTGTCCTCACTCGCGGTCTCAGCGTTGTAGCCCGGCTTGACCGAGAGCCCGAGTGACTGCATCTCCTTGAGCAAGACCTTGAAGCTCGCCGGAACGCCTGGCTCCGGGATATTCTCGCCCTTCACGATGGACTCGTAGCTCTTGACTCGTCCCACACGGTCGTCGCTTTTTATCGTCAAAAGTTCCTGCAGGGTGTGCGCCGCGCCGTAGGCTTCGAGCGCCCACACCTCCATCTCGCCGAAACGCTGCCCGCCAAACTGCGCCTTGCCGCCCAGCGGCTGCTGGGTGACCAGCGAGTACGGTCCCGTGGAGCGGGCGTGGATCTTGTCGTCCACCAAGTGCAGCAGCTTCAGTATGTACATGTAGCCAACGGTGATGCGGCCGTCGAACGCTTCGCCGGTGCGCCCATCGTACAGCGTCACCTTGCCGCCGCGGCCCAT
>JACCTS010000517.1 GCA_013812245.1 Rubrobacter sp. | reverse complement strand
ACACGGTGTTGCTGGGTCAGGCTTTCGCCCATTGCCCAAGATTCCTGGCTGCTGCCTCCCGTAGGAGTCTGGGCCGTGTCTCAGTCCCAGTGTGGCTGATCATCCTCTCAGACCAGCTACGCATCGTAGCCTTGGTAGGCCGTTACCCTACCAACTAGCTAATGCAACGCGGGCCCATCCCTCGCCGGATGGCCGAAGCTACCTTTCCTTGCCGGACCATGCGATCCAACAAGCGTACGGGGTATTAGCCGGAGTTTCCTCCGGTTGTCCCCCTGCGAGGGGCAGGTTGCCCACGTGTTACTCACCCGTTCGCCACTTTACTAACCCCGAAGGGCTTTCTCGTTCGACTTGCATGTCTAAAGCACGCCGTCAGCGTTCGTCCTGAGCCAAGATCAAACTCTCCGAACTATACTGTCGGCGCCGAAGCGCCTTTCAGTAATGGTTGGTGCGGGCGCCACCCGCTCGACGATCCGCATTTCACTCTCGGACCGCGAAGAGTCAACCTCGGCGTAATGACGGGTTCACCTATCACTACTTGGTCTTTCGCTGCTATTCAGTTTTCAAGGCCACAGGCTCCTGCCTCTCGGCGGAGCTTGTGGAGAACGTAACCTCCGGGGACTGAAACGCCCGCCTCTCGGCGGGCCCGGTTAGTACTCCCACGTTTGCGGGGAGGCTTACCTTTGGTGCCCCTGCTTGGTTGTCAAGTCGTTCTCCAACATCAGCTTGAGGAGTATACCACCTGCCGACCGGGTGTCAAACCTTCGCAGACTCAATTTCTGGTGAGATCCTCCTTACTAATGCCGCCAACTCGCAAGTCAGCGACGGCTATTGTAGCCGGGTTTGGGAGAAGGTCAAGGCCAGATCGAAGATCGCCGAGACCCGCTATGAACGGCTTGCTATTCGGCGCTCAAGAGACGGGCATAGCGGCGCTTCCCCACCCGCAGAATTTCTCCGTCCAGATCCGCGGTCCGCAGGGACAACTGCTCGTCTCGCAAGACTTCTCCGCCTATTCGCACGGCGCCACCCCGAATAAAGCGCCGGGCTTCTCCGTTGGTTTTGGCGAAGCCGGCTCGCGTAATGAGATCCACGATCCAGATCTTCTTGCCAGGCGACAACGACACCTCCGGCGTGTCTTCGGGAACACCGCGCCCGGTGACGGTGTCGAAGTGCTTCTCGGCATCCGCTACGGCATCGTCACCGTGAAAGGCGCGCACGATGGAGCGAGCCAGTTCACGCTTTTGCCGCACGGGCAGCGCCTCGGGGGGCTCGCGGTCCAGGATCAAGCGGTAGTACTCGGGCATCGGATCGTCAGGGATGCTCATGGTCTTGCCGAACATCTCGCCCGGCGGGTCAGTGACGCCGATGTAGTTGCCGAGAGATTTGCTCATCTTCTTCTCGCCATCCGTGCCAACGAGAAGCGGGGTGGTGAGCACGCACTGCGGCATCTTTCCATAGTACTCCATGACGTGGCGGCCCATGAGCAGGTTGTAGAGTTGGTCCGTGCCGCCAAGCTCGATGTCGGCGTCGATGGCGACGGAGTCGTAAGCCTGCATAAGTGGATAGAGAAGCTCGGAGAGGGAGATGGCGTCGCCGGCGGCGTGGCGTTTGCTGAAGTCGTCGCGCTCAAGGATGCGGGCCACGGTGGTCGCGCGGGTTAGGTGGATGATGTCCGCTAGCGCCAGGGGAGCGAGCCACTCGGAGTTGTGACGTACTTCGGTCTTCTCACGATCCAGGATGAGGTGCGCCTGATCCAGGTACGTGCGTGTGTTAGCCGCGATGTCCTCCGGCGAGAGAATGGGACGGGTCTTTGACCTCCCGGATGGATCCCCCACCCTGGCCGTGTAATCGCCGATAACCAGCACGGCCGTGTGACCGAGATCTTGAAACGCCCGGAGCTTTTTTAGTACCACCACGAAGCCTAGGTGTATGTCCGGGGCCGTGGGATCTATACCCAACTTGACCCTGAGTGTTTTGCCGCTCCGCAGACGGCGGTCGAGCTCGTCCCGGGGGACGGCGTCGACGGCGTTCTCGTAGATTCGAACCTGTTCCGAACCGGTGTCCATTAACCTTGCTCAACCTTTTCGCAACTCGAATGTAACGTTCCGGTGGCTAGTGTACTATACGGTTTCGATGGCCCGGACCTCTCAAAGCAGCGGGGCGAAGGATGTCCGACGCTCGGGTTCGGACAGGCGAGCCCGGCTGTCCGCTGGTTCCAGGAAGCGGTCCCGAAAACCCGGCGGCTTGAGATCCAGAATACTGCGTGGGATCGGGGTGTTCTTCCTCTGCGTCATCGTCGGTGCCGCGAGCTTCGTGGCCGGAGGGTATCTGGGGGTCGTGGAAGTCGTCAAAGAATTGAAGGATCCGGGACGCGTCTCGACGCACCCGACGTACATATACTCGGCGCCGATCGGGGACACGGACGGGTCGAGACGGGTGATCGGAACGCTCTTCCAGGGCCAGAACCGCGAGACGGCCTCGAAGGACGAAATGCCCCTGAGCCTGCTGAACGCGCTGGTCGCCAAGGAGGACGAGCGTTTCAGGACGCACGGCGGCGTTGACGTATGGGGCATCATGCGCGCCCTGTACGTGGACATCCGGGCCGGCGAGGCCGTGGAGGGCGCCAGCACCATCACACAGCAGTACGTGAGGAACGCCTACCTCTCGCAAGACCGTACCGTCACCCGCAAAGTGAAGGAAGCCCTCATCGCCGTGGAGATAGAGCGCGTCAACCCGTCGAAGGACGATATCCTGGTGGACTACATGAACACCGTGTACTTCGGTAGCAATGCTTATGGGGTGGCGGCGGCGTCCGAGACGTACTTCGACAAATCCGTGGAGGATTTGACCATCGCCGAATCGGCGACACTCGTGGGGCTTCTGTGGTCTCCATCCACGCTAGGGGTGGACGCGGAAGCGGCCCGGTACCAGCGAGACCTGGTGCTGAGAAAGATGTTCGACACCGGCTACATCACCGAGCAGGATTACACGGCGGCTCTGGAGCAGCCGCTGCCGGAGAAGTGGCCGGCGGCCCCGATGGTCGAGTCCGGGCTGGAAGGATCGGCGGCCACCCGAGACTTCGCGGAGATGGTGCAGGGAGAGTTGATCGAGAAATACGGCGCGAACACCGTCTATCAGGGCGGGCTTAACGTGTACACGACCCTGGATCTCGAAATGCAGGTGTCGGCGCGGGACATCGTCTACGGCCCCGAGGGCTACCTGCCAGACCCGCGCGGCCCCGACCTCGCCCTCGTCTCTATAGACCCGGAGACCGGCTTCATCAGGACGATGCTCGGCAACCGGGACCAGGACTCCCAGTTTAGCCTGGCGACCCAGGGCCGCCGGCAACCCGGCAGCTCGTTCAAGCCGTTCGCCATGATCGCCGCGCTGGAGCAGGGCATAGACCCCGACACCAAATTCGTCTCGGAGAAGAAGACCTACCAGGTAGACGTGGGGCTGGACAAACCCGAGGAGTGGAAGGTTCAAAACTACGACGGTATCGAGCGCGGGAAGATCTCTCTGAAAGAAGCCTTGTGGTGGTCGGATAACACCGTATTCACCGAGCTGGTGATGAACGCTGGTGGCAAGGGCCTGGAGAACGGGCCAGAGAGTATCGTTGACGTTGCGAAGAGGCTCGGCATCCACGCAGACTTCGGAGAGCCGCCGAATCCTTCCGTAGTGCTCGGCTCAAAGGAGGTATCGCCGCTGGACATGGCGGCGGCGTACGCGACCATAGCCAACGGTGGGGAGAAAGTCGAACCCACGACTATCGCCCGCGTCACGACCAACCAGGGAGACGAGGGCGAGAAGGTGATCTACGACGCCCCCGACCATCCCGATGGTGAGCAAGTCATAAGCCCGAAGATCGCCGATGAGATAACCAGGATCATGATCGGGGACGTAACGGAAGGCATCGCCAGGAAAGCTTCCCTGAAGGGACAACCCGTGGCCGGAAAGACAGGAACGAGCGAAAACTTCTTCGATGCCTGGTTCATAGGTTTTACCCCGCACATGGTTACAGGCATCTGGATGGGGTATGCGGAGGGCGGGGAAACGCTGGAGTACACGCTGGACTACGCTCGCAAGCTGAACGGTCTGTCTGGAGGCATAACCCCGGCGGAGATCTGGAGTACGTACTCGCAGGACACGCTGGCTGGCAAGCCCATCCGGGAGTTCGAGAACGTAGGCATGACGCTGGAAGAGCAGATCCACGGCCCTGAAGACCGGCCGCAACCACCGGAAGCCGACGAGCCTCCCGCTAAGGCCGAGAACGGGCGAACCCGGAACGCCCCTGGCCGGAACGCGCCAGGCCGCGGGCGGAGATAACTTTCGGACGCACCGATACGTTGGGTTCGCCGAGGACCAGGTAGCGGTACGGTAGCTCGGCGCCGCGGCTGATACCGATGCGTGTGGTGGCGACGATCTCACCCTCCGGTGGGGCTCCGTGACGAACGGTGAGCGGCTGGCTCGTCAGGTCGTGGGCATCGTGGGCCATCTCAATGCCCAACGCCTGAGTTAGCTTGCTTGGGCCGGTGCAGAGATCCGGCCGTCCTCTGCGTTCGGCCATCAGGTCGCGGCCTTCGAGGGGTTCGAGGGCCCGTATCAGGACGGCGCTGCCCTTGCCTTCTTCTTCGCAGTTCACGTTGACGAGCGAGTATCGGCCGTAGATGAGGTAGACGTAGGCGAGGCCGGGACCCTTGAAAATAGTGCGGTTCCTCATGGTCATGCCCTTGTAGGCGTGGCAGGCCGGATCTTCCGCGCACAGGTACGCTTCAGTTTCGACTATTACGCCCGAAGCGACGCCCTCGGGGCTCTCGTGGACGAGGTAGCAGCCCAGGAGATCTACCGCCACCTCGCGGGGATCTCTGTCGTAGAAGGACTGGTCGAGGACCTCCCCGGGTGTCACTCCCCGGTTAGCTCCGTGATGCGCCTGGAGAGCTGGTCGAGGTCGAGGCCGGCCTCGGAGCGGATGGAAGACTTCAGGAGCGGCCGAACCTGCCCGATCTGAACCTGAAGCTCCCTGAGGAGTTCGATGGACCCGCTCTCGGGGCCGACCATGTCGCGGAGGATTGTGTTCTCCGTTCGGCCGGCCACCATGGGTTCGGAGACGTTCTCCACGTAGACCAGGGTTCGACGTCCGCTTCCCCGCTCCTCCTCAACGGGGACGAGGGCCACGATCCTGTCGGATCGCACGAACTTGCCGAAGCCGAGAGGTACGAGGCGGTCTGGGATCACCTTCATGACGCGGAATTCTAACATAGCGCCTCGGCTCCGAACCGGATATATTCGGTCCCATGAAACTCTCGAACAGGACGCAAAGGCTTGAAGGGGAGCGGGTGGAGCTCCTCAGGCACATCCGCGCGAACTACCCGCTCTACGGCGAGTGGTACGGAGACCCGGAGATCTGGCACCTCACCAGTTGGGCCGCGGAACCCCTTGGCGCAAAGGCGGTCCAACGGCTATTTGAACAGCGCGAATCTTCCATAACCGACGACTCATTCGCCATCCATCGCAAGGGCCAGCGCCACCCTATCGGCATAGTCAGCCTGATGAACATTAGCGAGGTCCACGCCTCGGCGGACCTTTCAATTATCGTAGGACGCCAGGGAGACCGGGACCAGGGCTACGGCTCCGAAGCTATCGAAGCCTTGCTGGAATACAGTTTCGAGAGTCTAGGGCTGCACCGTGTTGGGCTGAGCGTCTTCGATTTCAACGCGCTGGCGATCTCGACTTACGAGAAACTCGGGTTCCGGGAGGAGGGGCGTCTGAGACAGGCGATCAAACGGGATCACGCCTTCCACGACGCGATCCTCATGAGCATCCTCCGTCCCGAATGTCGGAAGAGCCGGAGCTAGGCTCCCCTGACCTCCGCGCTAAACGACTCCCTGAGTCGACGAGAGATACGGTCCAGTTCCGCGTTCACGGCCTCGTCGGTGAGCGTCTCTTCACCTCTGAAGGCGAAGCGGAGCGCGACGCTTTTCTGTCCTTCTGGGACCTGCGCTCCCTCGTAGACGTCGAAGACTCTCGCACCGACGAGCAGCGGGCTTCCCAGTGCCTCGACCGTCGCCAGCATGTCGCCGGCCGGCACCCAGCTCTCCACGACCACGGCCAGGTCGCGGCTGACGGTGGGCACGTTGGTGAAGGGACGGAAGCGCGGGGTGGGGTCCGGTTCGCAGAAGGCGAGTTCGAGCTCGAAAACTGCCGGAGGGGATGAGAGATCGAACCTCTCAGCCGTCTCGGGATGCAGCTCGCCGACCCACCCGGCCAACACATCCCCAACCCGCACGGCGGCGGAGCGGCCGGGGTGCAGGAACGGCCGATCCTCCGGGACGAACGAAGCCCCCGGGACCAACCGTTCCACGATGCCCTTTGCCTCGAAAAAGCCGGCGCGCCGCTCGGACGCGTTCCAGTTAGCCGGGCGAATAGTGCCCGCGAGAACGCCGCCGACTTTCGGGGTCTCCTCGATGCCCATGAGAGAGGCAGCGTCGGGTTCCACATCCGGGCCGAGGCGGTTCACCTCGCCGGTGAGCCGGAAGTGGATCGCGGTCTCCCGCAAACCCTCCGGCGGCGGATGTGCCTCGAAGACGCGCCCCACCTCGAAGAGGGCGCCGCCCTCAACCCCGAAAGCTTCGTTGCGGACGGCAGCGTCCAGCAAGCCGGGCAGCAACGTCGAACGCATCTCTCGCGCCTGTTCGCTCAACGGATTTGCCAGCTTCGGAGGCTCGTGCCCGCTGTCAAGGCCGAGGTCCGTGCGCCAGCGATCCGGGCCGAACGGGTAGGTGATGGCCTCCGCGAGCCCGAGGTCGGCGAGCAAACGCCGGAGTGTGCGGACCTTCTTCTGCGTAGGCGTGAGGCCGCCGGGAACCGAAGTCTTCGGCAGCTCCTCCGGCACGCGGTCGAGGCCAACGAGCCTTCCGACCTCTTCGATTAGGTCCACCTCCCGCCGCAGATCCCGCCGGAACGTCGGGACGGTGACCGAGAGTTCCCCGTCTTCCGAGCGAACCTCACAGCCCAGGGATTCGAGCCGTCTCGCGGCTTCGTCCTTCTCCACGGGGACGCCGAGAAGTAACTCCGCGCGTTCGATCCGCAGGGGCACTTCCCAGTCACGTACTGGCTCAGGGTAGTGGCTGAGGGTGTCGGGGGCGATCTTTCCACCTGCGTGCCTCGCGAGGAGCGACGCCACGCGATCTCTGGCAAACGGGACCATGTTCGGATCGAGGCCGCGCTCGTTGCGCCCGGAGGCTTCGGTTCGCAAACCGAGCCTCGCAGATGTCTCGAAGATGCTCCGGCCGGCGAAGGTGGCTACCTCGATGAGAACTTCACTCGTCTCCTCCCCAACCTCGGCGTCTCCCGCCCCCATGACGCCAGCGATGACGAGGCCGCGTTCCTCATCCGCGATGATGAGCATCTCCGGGTCGAGCTTCCTCGTCGTCCCGTCGAGAAGCGTCATCGCCTCGCCTTCACGCGCACGCCGGACGACGATCCCGCCGCGCACCTGTGAGGCATCGAAAACGTGGTTCGGCTGTCCGGTCTCCAACATGGTGAAGTTGCTGATGTCCACGATCGCGTTGATGGAGCGCATGCCGGCGGCGAAGATGCGGCGGCGCATCTCCAGCGGAGCGCGCCCGCCGGGGACAAGGTTGGAGACGCGCCGCAGATCGTAGCGCGGGCACAGGTCCTCCGCCTCGACGCGCAGGCCGTACTCGTCTGTCGGTAATCCGCCGGTCTCGAAGGAGAGTTCGGGGATACGGAAATCCGTGCGCAGGATGGCGGCCAACTCTCGGGCCACCCCGATCATGCCCCACAAATCGGGGCGGTTCGGGTTTACGTCCAGTTCCAGCACGGTCTCGCCTACGGGGAAGTAGTCGGCGACCGGACGTCCGGTCTTGTGGGATTCATCGAGGAGCAGGATGCCGTCGTGGTCGTTGGAGATGCCGAGCTCGCGCTCGCTCATCATCATGCCGTTGGATTCGAGACCGCGCAACTTCGCTTTTCTGAGCTTCGTGCCGTCGGCCATGACGCTGCCGGGCAAGACCACAGGGACGCGGGCGCCAGGATACGGGTTCGGCGCTCCGGCCACGATCTGCACTTCTCGTCCGCCAAGGTCCACCTTCGCCACGAAGAGCCGGTCGGCATTGGGATGCGGCCCGAACTCGACGACCTCCCCGACGACGACCTCGCCATCGAGTACCCCCAACCCGTGGACGCCGTCCACCTCCTGGCTGTGCAGGGAGATAGCCTCGACCAACTCGTCCACGGAGAGATCAAAGTCCACGTACTCTCGGAGCCAACTCAACGGAACGCGCAAACGGAAGCCTTTCTAAGATCCAAATTTCGAAGTGGTTGCAACCAGGTCAACTTTCGAACGCAACCCCTTCAAAACTGCCGGAGGAAGCGGAGGTCGCCCTCGAAGAAGAGCCGGAGGTCCGAGATACCGTACTTGACCATCGCCATCCGATCAGGCCCCATGCCGAATGCGAAGCCGGTGAACTCTTCCGGGTCGTAGCCGACCTCGGAGAGCACCGTGGGATCCACCATCCCGGCGCCGAGCATCTCCAGCCAGCCCGCGCCCTTGCAGACCTTGCATTTGGGGTCAGCGCCGCCGCAAACGAAGCAACTTACATCCAGCTCGACGCTCGGCTCGGTGAACTGGAAGTAGCTCGGGCGGAGCCTGACTTTCACGTCTTCGCCGAATACGTGCCGCGCCATCGCGGCCAGCGTCCCCTTCAGATGGGCCAGCGTGATCCCACGGTCCACCGCGAGACCTTCGATCTGGTGGAACATAGGGGTGTGCGTCGGGTCGGAGTCCCGTCGATAGGTCTTGCCTGGACTGACAATGTAGACCGGCGGTTCCTGGGAGAGCATCGTCCGGATCTGGATCGGGGAGGTCTGCGTCCGCAGCACAAGGCCCTCATCCAGGAAGAACGTGTCCTGCATGGTACGCGCCGGGTGTCCCGGCGGGATGTTGAGCGCCGTGAAGTTCAAGTAGTCGGTCTCCACCTCTGGCCCCTCGGCGACCCGGTACCCGAGTCCCACGAAGAAATCCACGACCTCGTCCACGACGCGCATGGAGGGATGGAGGCTGCCCTTCGGATACGGCACGCCCGGAAGAGTGACATCCACCGCCTCGGAGCGGAGGCGCTCCTCGCGCTCGGCGACGGTAAGCTCTGCCCACCGAGTTTCGAACGCTCCCTCCATGTTTTGGGCGGCTTTATTTGCCGCTCCACCTACTTGCGGACGTGCTTCCACTGGCAACTCGCGAACTAGCCGCCTTAGCTCCGTGAGTTGAGAAGAGCGTCCAAGATACTCGACCCGTAATCGCTCTAGCTCTGCCAGGCTATTGGCAGCTTTCACAGCAGTTTGTGCCTGTTCGGCTAGCCTCGACGCTTCTGCGACGACCTGCGTTTGGTCAACATGCCTGCCCGCCTCCGCAGCCTGTCGCGCCTGCTCAGCGAACTTCGACACGTCAACATGCCTGCCCGCCTCCGCAGCCTGTCGCACCTGCTCAGCGAACTTCGACGTGTTGGCGAGCCTAGCAGCCTCACGGGCAAGCCTTGCCATTTGACCAGGATCATGCATTCGTGGCAGCTATGGTAGCACACGTAAATACGCCTCGTAGAGCAGAATGGAGGCCGCGACCGCCGCATTCAGTGAGGCCGCCTGAGACGGTATCGTCACCACCCCATCACACGCCGAGATTACTTCCTCCGGCAACCCGGAACCCTCTGCCCCGACCATCAGAACAAGCTTCCCATTAGGAAGGAATTTCGGCGGCCCTCCCGCCTCCGGCACAGCCGCGATGGTTGTGAAACCGGCGGTGGAGGCTTCTTGCAGGAACTCTGTAGTCTCGATCTCCCGAGCAATCGGGGCGTGGAAGATGGAGCCCATCGTGGCCCTGACGGTCTTGGGGTTATAAAGGTCAGCACTACGGTGGGAGAGCGCCGCCGACGCCCCAAAAGCGTGCGCGGCCCGGATGATGGTCCCGACGTTGCCGGGGTCCTGGACGCCGTGGAGCGCGACTATTCGCTCGCAGGTTCGCAGCAAATCGTTGGGAGCCACGTCCAGAAAGGGGAAGACCCCCACCGGCCCCGTCGGGGTGGTGAGAGTCGAAAGCTTTCGGACATCTGCCGGGTCGGTGAAGAAATGTCGGGGCGGCTCCGGAGACTCGGAGATCAAAGCCCTCCCCTCCGTCAGGAACAGCCGCTCGGCTTCCCGATGCTTCTTCTGGGCGAGCTTCGCGGCCCGCTTCAGGGAGAACGCGCCCCTAGCTCCCGGACCCGGCGGCTTTCTCGACATCACCGACAGTGATACGGCCGTTGGCGCCCGTGCCCTCGACCGTGGAAAGATCCACGCCAAGTTCTTCGGCCTTGCGCTCCGCAGCCTCCGTGGCGTTCACCGCGCCCTCTTCCCCGGCGGCCTCTTCCACGTCCCCGACCGTGATGCGGCCTTCAGCGCCGGTTCCCTCGACGGACTCGAGATCCACGTCCAACTCCCCGGTCTTGCGCTCCGCGGCCTCCGTCGCCTCGACCTCCGGGGTGGACTCTTCAGCAGATGCCTCCGGCTCCTCGGCCGGTTCGGCGGCAGGCTCCGGCTCGCGGGGCTCAGGCTTCTGGCGCGCCTGCGGTTCGGGCTTGCGCTCGACCTCGATGCGCCGTTGGACGGGGTCGCCGTTCAGGGCGTTTTGCGCCTGGGCAACGACCGCGGCGAAGGCGACCGGCTCGGTGGCCGCGAGGTCGGCCAGGACCTTGCGATCCAGGTCGATCTCGGCGAGACGCAGACCGTGGATGAGCTGCGAGTAAGAGAGGCCATGCTCCCTGGCCCCGGCGTTGATGCGTTGGATCCAGAGCGACCTGAAGTCCCGCTTGCGCTGCTTGCGTCCCTCGTAGGCGTAGACGCCGCTCTTCCAGACCTGCTCCTTGGCCCTCTTGTACGAGGTACTCTTGGTTCCCCGGTAGCCCTTCGCCTGCTTCAGGATCTTGCGGCGCTTCTTGCGGGCGTGAAGGCTGCGTGCCGTGCGCGCCATACTAGCGCTCCCCCAGCAAGCGCTTCAGGCGATTTTCGTCCTGAGTCCTGGCGAACGTCCCGCTGTTCAGGCGGCGCTTGCGCTTCGGCGACTTCTTCTCCAGCATGTGGTTGTGGCCGGCCCGGCGGCGCCGGACCTTGCCCTTCTTGTTCACCGAGAAGCGCCCGGCGGCGCCCTGGTGGGTCTTCATCTTCGGCACGTTTTCCTCCACGTTTCTCTTGCTGACAGACTCATGAAGCTCGCGGCACGGGAGTCGAAGCCGGTTCGCCTCTCGGACCTTCCGGATCAAACCGGAAAGTCCTTCGCCGTTCGGACGGCGGCTGAAAGTGTATCAAACTGTTACGTTAGCTGCGGGCGGCGCTCTCCTCGCGACGGGCCGCGGCCTCTTTGGACTCCTTCTTCGGGGCCATCACCATGACCATGTTGCGGCCATCGAGGTTAGGCTGGCTCTCGACGCGCCCGAGGTCTTCGAGGTCTCCCGCGAGCCGGCGAAGAATCTTCTCCCCCAGCTCCGGGTGCTGTACCTCTCGCCCTCGGAACATGATGGTGACCTTCACCTTGTCGCCCCCGCGCAGGAAACGCTCGACGTGACCCTTCTTGGTCTGGAAGTCGTGGTCGCCAATCTTGATGCGGAACTTGATCTCCCGCACGTTCACGTTGACCTGATTCTTGCGGGCGGCCTTGCGGGCCTGTTCCTTCTGGTACTTGAACTTGCCGTAGTCCATCGTGCGGACGACCGGCGGGTCGGAGTTGGCTGCGACCTCCACGAGATCTAAGTCCATCCTCTCGGCGTAATCCATCGCCTCGCGGATGTGCTTTACCCCCAACTGCTCCCCACTCGCCGAGATCAAACGCACCGAGCGGGCCCGGATCTGACCGTTGATCCTCGGCTCTTCTTCAGCGGCTACTGTGCATCACTCCTCTC
>JACCTS010000512.1 GCA_013812245.1 Rubrobacter sp. | reverse complement strand
CCTCTAGCTTATTCATCCTCCGCTGAAGCCGCCAGGTCTTGGCTTCCATCTCGTACATCGTCCTGGTTAGGGCGGGCCTGGAGTTTCTCTGGGTGTAGATGCCTGGCTTGCTCCACTGTTTGTTGATCCTGTCGAGAATCCACGCTTCGGCGGAGCGGTCCGCGCGCTCCTGGATAAAGGCCTGTTGCTCCTGGCTGAGCGTCTGTTTGGGCCGTCTCCCCTTCTGGAACTCCAGGGTCTTGTCCACCCAGGCCCTGGTTACGGATTCATCCAACTCCAGCCCCAGGAAGCGGGAGATCAGGGGTACGACACGGTCGGTCTGGTAGAAGAAGTCGTGGTAGCTGATCACCAATACCCTCGGGGCCAGGCTGTTCTCTACGAACCATCGCGTTTTTCTCAGGGCCAGGTTCCAGGTATCGACCGCCCTTTCGAACCCGCGCTTGCTGTTCCAGTGGTCGTCGGGGTCTGTCGCCCTCGCCTCCCAGGACTCGGCGACCTCTTCGATAGGACGGTACATGACTACGAAGCGCGCCCCTGGATTGTTCCCCGCCAACAGATCCAGACGCCTCACATAGTTGGGATTCTTGTCACCGATCCACTTCAACCTCGCCGGGACTTTGTCCGCGAGGAGCCGTTTATGGTACTCGACGAAGAACTCTTGGCCGTTCTTCCATATGGGGTTCTCCGCCTCTCCCGGCCTGAAGTCCTGGATCCTGTCGAAAGTGAAGAGGTTCGGCGTGATCTTCTCCTGGGGTATCGTCGCCTTGAACCTCTCCTGGCAGACAAGCAACTCTGGGTGCCTGTTGAGGTAGTCGGCGAACGTCGTCGTCCCGCTCCTGTCGCAACCGCAAACGAAGAGGAGCCCCGGCTTCGCAGGGGGCTGATTTCCCGGCTTCTGGTTTGACCGAACATCGACCTTTTTCTCCGCCTCCTGTTGCGGGTTCGGCAGGGATTCTTTCGTGGATCCTGCACCCTGATCCTGGGCGACCCTCTCGAACGCGTAGCCGAAAAAGTCGATGTCCCTCTTGAACCTCTCCCTCACGATCTCTTCGGTCTCGGGCGTATAGAACGCGCTGTAGTGCGTGTGCCTGGAGAGATTCCAGTGGGGAACTATTTCGACCTCGACGCCTATCCTGTCGAAGACGTGGCGCACGTCATCGTCGAAGTTCTCGAGCCGGCCCATAAAGTCGACGAGCAAGCTGCCGTTCTCGTCCGTCACGTAATCCAACTGGTTGTAGGCGAACGAGTAATGGACGCCTTCTCTCATCTCTACCTCGCCGGTGCAGTTGTAGATAAACTCTTCGAAGTTCGAACTATTGTCTCGCACGTACTTCCACAGCTCGTTCCCGCTTTGCCGGAACTTCGTCCTTTGCCGGAACTTTGTCATCATGCTGTACCAGGAGACCAGTCGTTCCCAGGGGTTCCTTACAAAGGCAAACTTGAAGTACTCATCCCAATTTTCTAGCTCCTTCACCCCCCGCGTCGCGAAATCGTGCCTCGCCCCGACCACGTACATGTCTGGCAAGTTTTCGGTCAAAAGCCTGTGCACGGTGCTTCCGCCCGTCTTCTGTATGTGGACGAAGGCGAGTTTGCAACTATCGGAGACGAGCACCACTGTTGTTAGATCCTTCCTCTATAGGCCTGTTCGCGTATCCTAATCTATATTACGTCGCGGAAGGTTACCCTGCCAGGCAGGGACGTTGCCGGCACTCGACAAGCACCGTTATTGACAACCCGCGAGGGCGTTAGTAGCCTTGCCCCCAGACCGCGAGACCAACAGACTGCAAAAGGGGCGTATCGTGCGGAATTTCGGGCTCAGCAAAGCCTTCGGCGTGGGGCGGGGCGTGAAGATCTTCTTGAACCTGCAAATCGGCGCCACGCGCGGCGCGGTCCTGGCCCCCTGGCATGACCGGAACTCATCGAAGACGCTAAGAACGAAAGATGCGGAGATTTACCGGCTCAAGAACCGGATCAAGACCCAACGTGAGAACCTCTTCCGGCTACAGAACGAGCTGGCGGCGACGAACGAGCTGGCAAAGGACACCCCGGGCGATCCATCGGCCCTTCAGGCGTTGGACGTGGAGGTAGGCACGCTACCCGACTACGTGATCATAGGGGCGATGAGGTGCGGGACGAGCCGGTTCTACGGCCTCCTTACCCGGCACCCGCACATTAAGCGTGCCGCCGCGAAGGAGCTGCACTACTTCGATCAGCCCGAGCGCTTCGAGAAGGGCCTCGAATGGTACAGGAAGTGCTTCCCGCCGCCGGAGTGGCAGGACGGGCACAGGACCATCACCGGCGAGGCGACGCCGATGTACCTGTTCCACCCGAGGGTGCCCGAGAGGATGGCGCAGGCGGTTCCGGAGGCGCGGCTTATCGTGCTGCTGAGGAACCCGGTAGACAGGGCCTACTCCCAGTACCATCGGTCGGCGAGGAACGGGCTGGAGGACCGGAGCTTCCAGGAAACCGTGGAAGAGGAGCTGGCGTCGTTGGCAGGCGCGGAGCCCTCCGGCCACGGGCGTTCTCGTGATGACAGCGAGGAGAGCGCATACAACCAGCTGGCCCGCGGGATCTACGTGGACCAGCTCGTGAGGTGGCGGGAGTTTTTCGGGAAAGAGCAGATGCTCGTGATAAAGAGCGAGGACTTTTTCAAGGACGCCGTCGGCACCCTGGAGCTGACCCAGGACTTCCTCGGGCTGCCGCGGCAGCAGTTCGAACTCCCCGCTCGCAAGACGACCCGTAAGCCTACCTACGAATACGAACCCATGGACCCAGCCCTCAGGCAACAGCTCGAGGCCTTCTTCGAGCCGCACAACCAGAGGCTCTACGACTACCTCGGCCGTGACTTCGGCTGGTAACAATCCATCCTACCCGCCGGGCAGGGTATGACAAGGGCCTGTCCCACACGACCGGACCGTCGATACGCGGTGACCACCAGCGTAGGACATTCGGAACGCCGCTTCCCACGCCGGGTGGCGGCCGATCTGGTCTTACATGCCTGCTAAAATTCGGGCATGAGTAAACTTTCCGAACATTACAGGCAAGCGATGCAAAAGGCCGCACGCAAGGTTTTCATCGCGAGCGGCGGTGGGCATGACCTTATGACGGTGTCGGAGGGTTGGGAGAAGTATGCCAGGGAGCACGCCAGTAGCCTGCGCGTCGGCGATGAATGGAACCGTCCTCGGGCGAGCGGCATAGACGTCAAAACGTCCGAAGCGGCCTTGCCTTATCTCGATCGCAACGTTTTCGAGCCGTTCCTCGGTACGTGCGACATTATGTTGGAGATTGGCCCCGGCGGTGGGCGTTTCACGGAGGTCTTACTGTCCAAGTGCAAGAAGCTGATCGCGGCGGAGACATCCGCCACGATGCTCAAGCTGCTCCGCGAGCGATTCGGAGACGACGTAGGGATCGAGTACTACCTGGCGGACGGGCGCGGGCTCGGGAAGGTGGCGGACGACTCCGTCGACGCCGCTTTCTCCTACGGCGTGTTCGTGCACCTGCAGCACTGGGACATCTACAATTACCTGGCGGAGTTGCAAAGAGTGTTGAAGCCCGGAGGCAAGGCCATCGTCCAGTACTCCAACACCTTCTCTGAGATGGGCTGGAAGCGGTTCCGCAACGCGGTGCCCAAACAGGTCAATAGGCACAAAATTCCCGGAACGTTCATCGTGAACACGCCGGAGTTGATGCGGGAGTTCATCATCCGGGCGAGACTCGAATGCGTCGACGTGCTTACGGAGATCGTGCGCCGCGACTGCATCGCGCTGATACGCAAGCCAGCGAACTAGGACAAGATTGTGCGTGAGCAGTACTCCGCGCGAGCTAGACTGACAGTAGATCGCCACTGTGATAGCGTGAGCGTCGTCGCACTGCTCGCCATTGGGGGTTAGAGGAACATGCAAGACGAGGAGATCAGGCAAAAGATAGCCAGCTTCGACAAGTGGCATTACCAGTTCGACCTCAGAGGCAATCTCACGTCCGTCCGCGGAAAGAATAAGGTTAACCGGCACAAACAGAGGAAGAGGCACTTCTTCGACCCCGTCGTGCAACTGTTTGGGGGTTCCCTGGAGGGTAAACGGGTCCTGGACCTCGCCTCCAACGCCGGATTCTGGTCCCTGGCCTCCGTTCACGCCGGCTGCGATTATGTGCTCGGCGTCGAGGGGCGCCAGATGCACGTGGACCAGGCCAACTTCGTCTTCGAGGTCGAGGAGGTCGAGGAGGACAAGTACGACTTCCTCGTGGGCGACATATTCGAGACGGACCTCCGGCAGTTCGGGAACTTCGACATTGTGCTGTGCCTGGGGCTGATGTACCACGTCACAAAGCACGTGGATCTGCTGGAGAAAATCTCCGAGGTCAACGATGATCTCCTCGTCATCGACACTACTCTCTCCAAGGCCTCCGGCTCCGTCCTGAAGATCGTGCGTCAAAACGTGGAGAACCCCCTGAGCGCGCTGGACTACAACCTGGCAATGAGGCCGACTAGGCAGGCCATGCGCGATCTGGTGGAGGTGTTCGGCTACTTGGTGGCGACGCTGGAGCCGGACTTCCGCAACGAGAACGGCAAGCCCAATTGGGTCGGCGGACGCGACTATAAAGGCGGGTCCCGGAGGGCCTTCGTCTGCTCGAAGAAGACGGACCTCTCCTCCCTACCCGTCAAGGTCGAGCCGGCGTAGGCGGGTCTCCTTACCGGAGGCCCGGTATTCTCCTCTTCGGCCAGCCCGCGATCCGGGCTACAGGCATCAAGTTCCAGGCATCAGGAAAGGCGTCCCGAAAAGACCGTGGCCGTCGCCTCGCCCCTCGGCGGCGAGGTGGATCGACCCTTGTGGACTCCGCTGTGACGGAACTGTAACAGAAACTCGGGCCCGGAGGCGGGGCCATCGTACGGGGAAGTGGCGGGTCTCAGCCCCTTCCCACGAACCTTCTCCACAATGGTGATGCCGACTACTCCAGGAACGGGGCCACGGCGTCCCGGAGCGTGGGGTCGAAGACGGTCTCGTGCGGGATTCCGTACACGTCCAGGCGACCGTCT
>JACCTS010000508.1 GCA_013812245.1 Rubrobacter sp. | reverse complement strand
ACCGTCTTGTAGGTCATCACCTTGTCCGCCATCGTCATCGCGTCGTCGTAGCGGAGGTCTATCTCGTGCTGGCTGATGCCGACCTCGTGGTGGGAGTACTCGACCTTGATGCCGAGCTGCTGGAGCGATTGCACCGTCTCGCGCCGCAGGGTAGTCGCCGCGTCCAGGGTCGTCAGGTCGAAGTACCCACCGTAGTCCAGAGGCTCAGTGCCCTTGGAGTCCTTGAAGTAGAAAAACTCGAGCTCGGGCCCGCAATAAAACTTGTCGAACCCCATCTCGTTGGCGCGCTCCAGCGCCCTTCTGAGGACGTGTCGCGGGTCGCCCACGTAGGGGTCGCCGTCGGGGGTCCTTACGTCGCAGATCATACGCGCCGTCGGGGCGTCCTCCGGGCTCCAGGGGATGATCTGGAACGTAGAGGGGTCGGGCATGGCGATCATGTCCGATTCCTCGATATCCTGGTAGCCCGTGATGGAGGACCCGTCGAAGCCCATCCCCCCATCCAGTGCATCCTCTAGCTCCTCGACCGTGATCGCGAAGCTCTTGAGCGTCCCCAAAACGTCCGTGAACCACAGGCGGATGAACTGTACGTTGTTCTCCTCCGCCTGCCTGATGATCTCGTCACGGTTCAACTCAGCCAAACCTGGCCTCCTTCTCGCTTCTCATCCATGTCCCTCGTGGTGGACCGGATAGAAAGACAACAACACGCGCCATGATATGGAGGCTCATCCCCGCTGGATACGGCCCGGCGTACAAGTCAGGCAAGAGAACGGGCCACGATTTTTGGCCTAGCGTCTAAAAAGAACGGCTCATCGCGTCCCGGATGAAGCACGTATGACAAGATTACCGTATTCGACGGCAGAACGCACCGTGGGTGAGCTTACCGTCCTGGCAGGGTAGAATTGCCGGAAATCCTGAAGAGTTGGCGACCGCAAAGGGGAGAGATGACCGACAGGCCGGAGGACAGACGTGAAGAACGCCGGCGGACGGGGCCCCTGGGCGACGACGCCGAGACCAGGGCGGAGACCCGGAGTGAGCCCTCGCAAGAAAGCGACGCGACGCGCCAGATCCCATCCCGGCAACCGTCAGGGCAGGAGGCGCCGGAGGAGCGGGAGCCGTCCCGCCGGCTGCGCCGGGCGTCGCAGTCGCGGGGTTCGCAAGCTCCTCCGCCATCCCAGGACGAAGACAAGGAGACGCGCGTCATAAGGACCCCCAGCGCGGGAGACACCCGGGAGTCGGTGTATCCGCGGGGATATTTCGAGGAGGCCGAGGAGCGCGAGGAGCGGCTGCGGGACATGTACGGCGGCGTGGACTGGCTCGCCAGCTTCCTCGGGTTCATCTTCTCGGTCGTGGTCGGGGCGTTGTTCTCGGCAGTCGCGGGGTTGGTGCTCGTACCCCTTGGGTTTTCCCTGGACTTCAGCAGCGGAGGGTTCGGGCCAGCCGTCATCACTGGCCTAGTCGTGGTAGCAGTCTTGCTGTTCCTGACGTATTTCTTCGGGGGCTACGTGGCCGGGCGGCTGGCGCGCTTCGATGGGGGACGCAACGGGGCCATGACAGTCGTGTGGGGGATCATCATTATGTTGCTTTTGACGGTGGTCGGCGGCCTGTTCGGCGGCTTCCTTCCCGGGAATTTGATCGAACAGCTTCAGAGCCTCGTGCGGGATAGCGTGGCCCCCGCTTTTCAGGGCCTCATGGGCCTAGGACTCGTGGGCGCGGGCATAGCCCTCGGCGTGCTCCTCATCGAGCTCCTCGGCGGTTTCCTCGGTGGGCGGGCCGGCGCCCGCTACCACACGGAGATAGATCGCACTACTTGAGGGATGCCGCGAGAGGGGCCATTTTCCCGGCGCACCTTTCTTCCGGTGAACGATATCGCACTGCTTTCCGCTTGAGCCCCGGATAATCGGGAGATGGGCAAGCACGTGTTGTTCGAGACTGGCATCAGGAGGCTGGGCTCCAGGAAAAGCGGCTTCTTCTACCGCTACCCGGACTCCGGCGAGAAGGTGCGCGAGGAGAAGGTGCTGGAGCGCATCGAGGGACTGAAGATTCCGCCGGCCTACGAGGGCGTGCGGATCGCGCGCGGTCCGAGCGCGAAGGTGCGGCCCCGTCGGCCACGACTCCTCCGGCAAACTCCAGTACCTCTACAACCCCCGATACCGGGAACAGAAGGAGCGCGAGAAGTTCGAGCGGGTGCTGCGCTTCGCTGACGCCCTGCCGCGGATGCGCAAGATCACCAGCGATCACCTGCGCCGCGCGAAGTTGGATCGGGAGAAGGTACTCGCTACCATGACCCGGCTGATGAATGCAGCGTACTTTCGGGTGGGCGACGAGCGGTACGCCAGGCAGAACAAGACCTACGGCATATCCACCCTCCGGCGCAAGCACCTGCGTATAGACGGTGACGCCATGATCTTCGATTACACCGGCAAGTGGGGCCAGCATCAGCGCAAGTGCGTCGTCGACGCCCGGCTGCGCGGGGTCGTCGAAGAATGCGTCTCCTTCCCGGGTTATGAGATCTTCAAGTACCGCGATGGTTCCGATGGGATAAAGGATGTCAAGTCGCGGGACCTCAACGCTTACGTCAAGGAGGTCGTAGGCGAGGAGTTCACGCCCAAAGACTTCCGCACGTGGGCCGGAACTTTGATCGCGGCCGTCACCCTGGCGGAGCTCGGGGCTGCGGGCGAGCCCAAACAGACCCGGAAGAACGTGCTGGAGGCCGTGGACGCCGTCGCCAACCGGCTGGGTAACACCAGAGACATCGCCCGCGCCTCGTACATCAGCCCGCGCGTCCTGGACCACTACATGGAAGGCTCCGTGGTAGCCTATTATGGAGAGCGCATGGAAGAGGTCATTGCCGCGGAGCAGGGAGACCTCACCAGGGAAGAGCAGGCGCTGCTCGACCTCCTGAGCAGAAAGCTCCGCCGCGAACTCGAAAAGGCCGCGTAGGAGAGAAGGAGTACCGTGAGCAAAGCCACCATCGCCCTGAAGGTGCTGAAGAGCCCCACCGGGCGCCACCTCCTGACCGTCGGCCTCAAAGTCGGCCTCAAGAACAAGCGGGTGCGGGGCTTATTGGCGAGTCAGTTGCAGAAGCAACTTCGCGTGCGGCTGCTCGGCAAGTAACAGCCCGGAACTCACTCGCCTTCCGAGCCGTAGACCGAAGCCCGCGTCCGGTTAGCGATGTCGCGGACGACTTCCATCGTGGAGCCCGTCTCTCGCCACACTTCTAATTGCCGGTCAGCTTCGGTGGGCTCATCCAGGATGCGCCACGCGCCGGAGAGGTCCCGCGCCGTGCGGTCTTCCAGCGTGGTGAGCAAGTGTGCGATGGCCTCGCGGGTCTTAACCGTCTCGTGCGTGTCGTGGTCGGCGAATTCGCCTTCCAGGCCGTGGCGTTGGGCGCTCCACTTGTTCTCTTCGATCTCGCGGCTCGGCCGGATCTCACGCCGGTCGTTCGACTTGTACTCGTCTGACAGGAGATCGCACAACGCCGCCGAGAGGGTGACGAGGGCCCCGCTGCGCCACGGCGCCACCTGGGCGTCGAAGGCCCGGATCTCGATAGTGCCCAGTCCCGCGTGGGGACGGACGTCCCACCAGATCTCCGCCAGGGCGTCTATCGCGCCGGAGCGCTGCGCGAAGTCCACGTATTTGGCGTAGTTATCCCAGGAACCCAGAGGTTCCGGCATCCCGGCGCGGTGGATGGAGCGGGAGAAGATCAGGACGCGCGAGGACTGCATGTCCGTGATCTCACCCTGCCAGAACGGCGAGTTGACCGAGAGCGCGAGCATGTGCGGGACGTACTCCCTCAAACGGTCGAACACGTAGACTGCCTTCTCCCTGCCTCGCACGGCGTAGTGGACGTGCAGCGAGAACGTGTTGTTGCGCCGGATCAACCACCCCAGCTTGCTCTTGAGGCGCTGGTAATGCGGCTTGTCTATAATCTGCTGCTCTCGCCAGTCCCCGATGGGATGGGTTCCGCTCGTCCCGAGCAGCCTGCCGAGATCTTCAGCCCGGACCAGCAACTCCCGACGCCGCGCCACGATGTCTTCCACGACCCCGCGCGGCTCGCCGTGGACGCCGGTGTTCGATTCGATCTCGCAGTCTATAAGCTCCCCGCTGAAGTGGTCTTCGGGTACCGAAGCTAGGATCTTCTGTGCCCCATCCGCGAGCCTGAGTGTCTCCGGCTCGGCGAGCCAGAGCTCCTCTTCCGCGCCCAGGGTGCCCTCGGGGACATCCCTTTCGAACGCATCTTCCGGGAGGAAGAATTGCTTCTCGACGTTGCTCAATGCCCTTCTCCCGCCGGGTAGGATTTCTCGCCGGCTCGAATCTCCACCGGCAGGTGGTTCTCAATGGGGGCGAGGGGACAGCTCCAACGGGGATCGTAGGCGCAAGAAGGGTTGTACGCGAAGTTGAAGTCTACGACCAGACGCCCGTCCTCGGAGCCGAGGTCGGCGTGCTTGATGGTGTCCAGCACGTACCTGCCTCCTCCGTATGTCTCCTCCCCGCTCGTCGCGTCGCGGAACGGGAGCAAAACCCCGCCGCCGTAACCCGAGATCCAGAACAGAGAGAGTTCGAACGCCGCGCCGTTCACCGGGAACCGGATCTTCCCGAACCGCTGGAGGCGCATGAGGCCATCTTCTTCCAGATGTACCTCCGTAACCTCGGGCTCGACATCGTAGTCAATGGGCAGCGCGTAGCGGAGCGCCGGGTCGTAGTCGTAGTAGCGGGGGACTCCGAAACGGTCCAACGCCTCCTTCGAGAGCGGAGACTGTGGATGCCGCCGAAACAGCCTGGCCCTCTCCCGGCGGAACCGTTCGCTGCGGGCCGCCGGGTCCACGTCTTCCTCGCGGGTCCGGGCATAAATCTCCGAGACGGATCGCCGGTAGTCCAGCAACGCTTCGTAGTCCGTTGTGTTCATCATAACGCCGCATATATTAACCGCTCAGGCGTTGGTCTTTGGCGGGCCCCGTGTAACGTGGGCGGCTCGACGTTAGAATCAGGACGCCGGTCGTCTCGGAGACGGGACAGAGGCGACCAGAGTTTCGTTGCTATTGCGGACCACGACGGGAGGTAATTATGCCGGCGGATGTGGGGGAGAAGGCTCCGGGTTTCACGCTGCCTTCCAACAGTTGGGAAGAGAAGGTTTCTCTGGAAGGCTGCGTCGGCGAGGGGCCGGTCGTGCTGTTCTTCTATCCGGGAGACTGGTCGAGCGTCTGCACGGACCAGTTGAGTAGGGTGCAGTCGGAGATCGAACGTTTCCAGGAGAAGGGGGCCAGGGTGCTCGCGATCAGCGCGGACACCCCGTGGTCGCACCGCGCCTGGGCCGAGGAGCGGGGCATCGAGTTCCCGCTGCTCTCGGACCTCGAGCGCGACGCCGTGGATCGCTACGGCGTCCGGCACGAGAACGGCTTTCCGGAGCGCGCCTACTTCGTCATAGACCGGGAAGGTGTGATCCGGGCGAAGAAAGTCGAGGCTTCGACGAAACACCAGCCCGAGCTTGAGGCCGTACTGGAGGATCTGGACAAGGCCCTGTAGGAGGAATTGGATGCAGCGGCCGGAAGGACCGTTCCCCGTACCCGAGCAGCGGGTCGGCGCCTGCGCGGCGACGGCCATGACCCTCGTATACAGCGCTCCGACGCCGGGCGCGGGCTCTCGATACCTTGATGGGCCCGTGGCCCACGAGAGCCGGGTACTCGCGGCCCTTTCGGTGCGCGACGCGCTCGCCGGGGCCGCCCGCCGGAGCGTGGGGGAGACGGTGCTGGAGGCGACGCTCTCCTCGCTCGCGCTCGCTGGGTTTGCAGACGCCCGCAGCGCCGGCTACCTGGCTCCGCTCTCTCGCTCAGCGGCCCTCGGAGAGTCCTCCGAGCGGACGCTCCGGGGGCTCGGACACGAGGAGATCTTGTACTTCGTCCGTGCGTTCGAGGCCGCCGGGGACGCCGGACCGCTCGTTTCGTCCCTCCGCGTCGCGCTCGGGGCCGGCAGGGACGCCACCCTCCGGGATGCGATGCGCTTCACCGCTGCCCGTGATCCGCTGGCCCGCGATTACGCCCGCAACTACGAGGTTCCGCGCGAGCTTGCCCGGCCCGCGCTGCTCACAGCCCTCTCCCGCTCCGAGTCCGCCCGGGGCGCGATAGTCCAGTCATATCTGGAAGTCCTGTCCGAAATCCCTGACCTCGACGTGACCGCGAGGGCCGGCCGCCGGGAGGCCGAGGAGGTTTCGCGCATGGCGAGCGGCGTTCTGAAGGCCGGCGGCGTTCGTTCGCGGCGGGGTCTACAGGCCATCGCCAACCTCGACGGCCTGCTGCGCGCCAACAGGCGGTTCGCGCCCACGGCCACGGAGCCTGTAGTGCTGGTCGCTGCCTTCCTCGTCGCGTTGGAGCACGGTCCCGAAGCCCTCGGCCACCGCCTGCCCCCGGCCACGGGAGGTAACCGGGGCCGGTAGTCTTCCGGGCCCGGCGTGAGAGCGTTCGCCCCGGCGTCTGAGGGCTGGGGTAGAATCGTTGGCGTGCATCGGGAGATCTGGATACGGGTCAAAGAGGAGGACCGGAAGGCGTGAGGGCGCTCGTGATCGTAGGACATGGCTCGCACCTGAACGGAGACTCCAGCTTGCCCGTCTACGAGCACGCCGCGCGCATCCGGGAGACCAGGGAGTTCGACGAGGTGGTGGAGTGTTTCTGGAAGGAAGAGCCCTCCATGCGCCACGTCCTGGACACCGTGGAGTCCGATGACATTTGCGTCGTACCGGCCTTTATCTCCGAAGGATACTTCACCCAGCAGGTCATCCCGCGCGAGCTTGGCCTTGATGGGCCCGTGACGGAAAAGGGCGGAATGACCGTCCGTTATGCTGGGCCCCTCGGGACGTTCGGGCAGATGGAGGGTGTGATCCTGGAGCGCACGGAGGATCTCATGCGCGGCAAGAAGAAGCGTCCCGGGAGGACGGCGCTCGTGTTGCTCGGGCACGGAACCGATCTGAACAAGAGCTCTAGCGGTGTGATCTACCTGAACGCCGAACGCATCCGGGAGCACAGCCTCTTCGACCTCGTAGCGGAAGCGTTCCTGGACCAGGCTCCCGAGGTGGGCGAGGTCGTCGCGGGCGTGGAGGCGGAGAACGTCATCCTGATCCCCGTGTTCATCGCCGAAGGCTGGCACACCCGCGAGACGATCCCCGAAGACCTCGGCCTCACCGGCGAGGTGACCGAACGCGAGGACCGGACCATCTTCTACGGTGCCCCGGTCGGCACGCACCCTTCGATGGCGGACCTCATCGCCGCCCGCGCCCGCGACACGTACCGGACGGGAGATCAAGCCCCCGGAACCGCTGGCTGCGAGGACGAGGTTGTCCGAAGCGCCTCGTAGCGCCTCAGGTAGTGCCTCGGGCGAGAGCGAAAACGTCGCCGCTACCTCGCGCGAAGCGTTCGCTGCTTGGGTGGACGACGCCATGGAAGGACGCACTTTCGCGCAAGTCCTCATCCGAAGGCTAGAGACCGGCTACGAAATGCGGCACACGGACGACTTGGACGCTGAAAATCTGGAAACCTCCGACGATCCGCGGTTGGCAAGGGAGATCTCACGCCTCACCGAGGCCGGGGAGCACCGGCCGCTCAAGAGCGCGCCGAACCTGCGACGGGGCTGGATCTTGCGGGTCGCGGACGCGCGCGAGATGGCGGTCGCCATGAACTACCTGTACCCGGCCGCGGTCGTCCACTGGCACTTGGAGCGAGAAGGGAAGCTCGAAATCACGAGCTACCGTGAGAATGCGGCGCGGCAGAGCGGCATCTACAAGCGGGTCCAGCGCCTCTCCGACGAAGGCGTCCACAACGCGGCGCAGGCGTGCTGCGAAGACGCTGTTTGCCTGAAGAGAACCCTCTGGGACGTGGACGGTGAGACACCGCTCGCAATGGACCGGGGGAATGGTGAGATCCCCTGTCCCGAGCCGTGCAGCCTCTTCGTGTCCTTCGCCCGGCGCGTGCGGCTTTTCGAGCGCGAAGAGCGGGAGCGTGACGCGGCCGGTCTCACCCCCTCGGAGAGAGAAGACCTTGCTTCCCTGGTGGCTGCAAGGGCGAGCGGTAAGATGAAGATGGCCCGTGAGGCCGAGTTCGAGGAGCCGCTAAACGAACGCCGGTTGCGCTACCGGCTCCTCACCCTGGCTCCCAAGCTACGTCCCGGGGAGTAGCGTGGCCCAGGATTTCGCCGCGACGAACGACGCCCAACTCATCCAGAACGTGAGGAGCGGGCTCGGTAGAGAAAGCCTGTTCGGCGACTCCGGCCGCATCAACGTAAGTTCTTGCAAGTCGGTCGTCACGTTGCACGGGGTTGTCCGGCGTGAAGAGGACCGGCGTGGGATCGAGTCGCTGGTACGTGAAATCCCAAGTGTGCAGGGGGTCGAAAACAAGTTGAAGGTTCGCACGGTTCCGGTTCGTTAGTAGGCTAGAATCGTGTTTTCGACCACGGGATCGAGGGTATGATTTTCGTTTACCCGAAAGACACCGAGTATATGGAGGTGATCCGTGCTTGGCAGAGTAGCCAAAACGGCGATTGGTACGAAGACCGGCAGACGGGCGGGCAGGAAGGCGATCAAGGTCGCTGTCGGCACGCCAACGGGCAGGAAGGTGCTGAAAGCCGGCGTTGGAGTAGCCGCCAAATCCGGCAAGGGCGTTGTGACCACGCGCGTGGGCAGAAAAGCCCTCGGTGGGGGAGCGAAGGCCGCCGCGAAGGCGGGCAAGGGAATCGGCAAGGCCAAACTACGTGGTGGTGCCCTGGGTTCACCCAAGCCGTCCAGGACCCGCTACATGACGTATGGTCTGTTTGCCCTTGCTGGTTTCGCGGTCGGCGCGTTGGTCGCGCGTTCCAGCAAGAACGGTGACTCTTCGTCGGTCTCTTCCTCCTATACGGGAACGACGGGTTCTCACGCCCCCGATCCCGGCAGTCCGGCCGGGCAGCGCGGCCAGACCTGGGGCTCTGGCACCGCGCTCGGAACTGCGGGTGGCGGGACCGCCGGCCAGACCGGCTCGGAGCGCGATTACTCCGATCCATCCTCCGGCCCGCTCATCGGCGAAGAGCGCCGGGATTCTACGGAAGGTGTCGGCGAGGAGCAGCCGGAGGTCGAGCAGCGCATACGCACCGCCATCGGCGAGGATACCCGTACCGCGGACATGCAGCGGGTCAACGTTGCGGTTACGGACGGGGTCGCTGAGCTTCGCGGTCCGGCTCCTTCCGAGGAAGCCCGCGAGGCCGCAAGTGAGATCGCCGCGAACGTCGAAGGCGTCCGGGAGGTGCGGAACCTGATAGTCGTCGAGTAGGCAGGTTTCAGGCTACAGGTTGCCGGGCCACGCCTGACAGAGAAGCGCTCCGCTACTTACAGCGGGGTGCTTCTCTTGCTCGACATAGCGCGACGCCGATGGTTTTCAAACGAACCATCTTTTGAGTTCGATGAACCGCTCAAGTGCGCCGAAGCTCTGTGTCGCGCCACATTCCTTCGCCCATCTCCGCTTGACGTAGTGCTGCTCCCAATACTCGAAGTGAAATTTCTGCCTCGAACAGTCGAAAATCGATCCTCAGGACTTCACGTTTCCACTCGAACTCGGCGGTTTGAAAAATGATCAGTGTGCATTGAGGGCGTTGGGAAAAGAGCTTCCGCGTACTTCGATGCCGCCAATTGCGAAACGAACTGACGTATTGGGTCACATCGAGGGTTGGCCGAGGCAAACCCTGCGTAGAAATCGACCATGCTTTCCCACGACCGGGTTCTTGTCAGCATCAACTTCTGTTTAGCTCCGTATAAGTTCGAGCAGTTCGTCGCGCTTCTGTTCCATGGTCTCCTGGTTTTCGGTCTCCACGTTGAGGCGCAGGAGCGGCTCGGTGTTCGATGGACGGAGGTTGAACCACCAGTCGCCGAGGTCCAT
>JACCTS010000507.1 GCA_013812245.1 Rubrobacter sp. | reverse complement strand
TACCGCACGCTGGTCGAGCAGATCCCCGCTGTCACCTACATAGACAACGCGGACGGCGTCAGCTCCTCCATCTACATGAGCCCGCAGATGGAGCAGATGCTCGGCTACGCCCCGGATGAGTGGCTGGCGGACCCGGACCTCTGGACGAAGGTTCTCCACCCGGAAGACCGCGAGCGCGCCCTCACGGAGGTCCGGCGCACCAATGAGACCGGCGATCCCTTCGAGATCGAGTACCGCATGATCCACAAGGACGGCCGCGTCGTCTGGGTGCGCGATAAGGCCGTGTTGATAAAGGACGAAGAGGGCGCCACCCTGTTCTGGCAGGGCGTGATATTCGACATCACCGAGCGCAAGGGCCTGGAGGAGCGTTTCTCCTACCAGGCATTCCACGACTCCCTCACCGGCCTCCCCAGCCAGACGCTGTTCGCAAACCGCCTGGATCACGCCCTGGCGCGCGAGGATCGGCACGAGGGTTCGATGGCGATTCTCTTTCTAGACCTGGACAACTTCAAGGCCATCAACGACTCCCTGGGCCACGAGGTTGGAGACGGGCTGCTCATAGCCGTGGCCGAGCGCCTGACCTCCAGCGTCCGACCCGCCGACACGGTCGCGCGCCTCGGCGGGGACGAGTTCGCGATCCTGCTGGAAGGTGTGGAGGGGGATTGGGAGGCGGCCGTCACGGCGAGCCGCCTGGAGGACGAGATGCGGTCCCCGTTCCTCGTGGACGGGCACGAGCTCTTCGTCACCGCCAGCATCGGGGTCGTGCCCCGTATCTCCTACGGCAGCGAGGCCCAGGAGCTACTGCGCGACGCGGACCTGGCGATGTACCGGGCGAAGGAGAACGGCAAGGCCCGCTACGAGGTCTACGATCCTGGCATGCGCGAGCGCGCCTCGGGACGCCTGACGCTGGAGCGGGACCTCCGCCTCGCCATCCAGCGGGAGGAGATCCAGGTGTACTACCAGCCGAAGGTCTCCATCGAGACCGGAGAGTTCGTCGGAGCCGAAGCCCTGGCGCGGTGGGAACACCCGGAGCGCGGCCTGCTTGGCCCCGACGCCTTCATCCCGGCCGCCGAGGAGACGGGCCTGATCCTATCCCTCGGGCGGCTGGTGTTGCGTGAGGCCTGCGAGCAGGCACGCGCGTGGCGGGAGGCGTATCCTGGTGCCGGGCCGCACGTCTGCGTGAACCTCTCGGCGCGGCAGTTCCAGCAAGAAGATCTGGTAGAGGAGATCGCCGAAGCCCTGCGCCACGCGGAACTCGTCCCTGAGGCCCTGATCCTGGAGATCACCGAGAGCACGTTGATGGACGGCGCAGAGGCGGCCGTCGCCCGGTTGAGCAAGCTGAAAGCCCTCGGCGTGAAGCTCACCGTGGACGATTTCGGTACCGGGTACTCTTCACTCTCTTATCTACGCCGCTTTCCCGTAGACTATCTGAAGATAGACCGCTCCTTTACCGGCGGCCTCGGACGATCCCTGGACGACACGGTGATGGTGTCGGGCGTGGTCAGCCTGGCCCAGTCCCTGGACCTGACCGTGGTTGCGGAAGGCGTCGAGACCGCCGCGCAACTCGAGAAGCTCAGGGAGCTGGGGTGCGAATTCGTCCAGGGTTTCTATTTCTCCAGGCCCCTTCCGGCCGAGGACGTGGCACGTCTGATGACATGTCCTCGCCCTGATAGATAGCCGGCGCCCGCTAGTAGCGTAGCAAACCGGCAAGCCCCTCGAACTCCTCGCGCAGGATGCCGGCGGGGTCTTGCGGCTCGCGCTCCTGTTGCGCGTCCTCGTTCGGGGTTCCGACAACCTCGTCCTCGTCGCGCACGAGCTCCACGCGGGCCCCACGCTCCGCGGCGAGGTCCAGCAGCACATCCATGAGGGGGCGCACCCTGGTCGGCTCTCCGCTGTAGGGCGACTCTTCCCGGGTTATGTCCGTGATGGCGAGCCCTTCGGCATCGGACCAGCGCACCTCGCCCTCCAGGCCCCAGACGGCCACGAGATGGTAGACTCGCCCTTCCTGGAGCGCCTCGATGGTGTCCTTCACGCCTCGCACGCCCCG
>JACCTS010000483.1 GCA_013812245.1 Rubrobacter sp. | reverse complement strand
GACGGCGATCTCACCGAATTCGGATTCGTCCTGGGCCAGCGCGGGCGACGCTACGAATAGCGCCATGGCCAGCACCGTGGCCAACAACAATAACTTCCTCAAAACTTACCTCCCTGATCGAGGATTCTTATGTACAATGCGCATTCTTCCACTTCCGACCGCCCACGTCAACATCATTTACCATAATTTTTACCATTTCCTTAACATTTGTTAACTTTTTGGGGGCGGTTGGGAAGCCGTGCCGTGGGAGGTGCGCGTACTACGGGGTACTATGGGAGGTGCCCGCACTATGGGGGTAGGCGTACTCGCCGGTGGTGCTATCGTAGGAGTATCTGAAGGTGCCGCTGAGCGTGGTGCTCTTTCCCAATGCTTCGAAATCGTTCCCGGAAGTTGTGGTGGTAACCGTAACGTTTTCGGGAAGCCGCAACCTCATGCCCCTGCTCCTTAGGGTATCGTTGCTCGTGTAGACCCTGGCGTCGGGATAGGTCCCCCGCGACGCCAGGGCCAGCTCGTAGATCTCTACGGTTTGCCTGACGTTCAGCCTCAGCTCCGCACGGGCGGCCCTGGCGGCCTCTTCCCGCTGGTCGAGGAACGTTGGGACGGCGATGAAGGCAAGGGCGGCGACGACGACCACGACGGCCAGAAGCTCGTATGCCTTCGCCCTGGGCGTTTCGGAGATCAGGGCCGTCTCGACGCTTCCGGCCTCCGCCGCCTCAGGGTCCGGCTCGTCGGCCCCGTCCTGGAGGCGCATTATCGCGGCCGAGGCGCCGAGGATGCCCCAGAAGGCGACGCTGGAGGAGGCGGTGGGGAAGGAGGTCTGGATCTGGAGGATGTAGACCAGCACGCCGCTGGAAAGCGCGATCAGGGGCCATCCCCCGCGCTGGTAGGCGTTGCGGAAGTACGAGACGAGGAGCCAGACGTAGGCTGCGAGCCCCAATAGCCCCGTGGTCGCCGCGACCTGCAAGAGGTCGTTGTGAGGCCGGTCTACCGTCTTGACCTCGCCATCGCTCATGGTTATGGCGGACTTGAGTTCCTCGTCCACGTGCGACTGAAAAGGACCGGCAAAGTTATCCGGGCCGTGGCCCAGCAGCGGGCGCTCCAGGATCGTCGGGACCGTATCCCGCCAGATGCCCAGCCGGACCTGCGCGCTCGATCCGCCTTCGCGGCCAACCGTGGTGCGATCGAGGAAGCCCATGTTGCTCGCTACCACGACGACCGCGACAGCGGCCACGCCTACCGTCAGGACGGCCAGCACGGTCAGCAAAGGTCCCTCCACTCCCGGACGGAGGTCGGAGAGCCACAGGACCACCCCCAGCAGGATCAGGTAGATTATCAGGGGGATTGCGACGTAGGGTGGGAGGGACAGGTTGCCGAAAACCGCCGAAGCCATGATCGCGGCTATCACCGCCAGAATCAGGGTGGCAAGCGGAACCTGCAGGGGCCGCACCGTCCCCATCTTGCGGTGCGCGACCCACAGAACCACGGGCAAGGCCACCACCACGCTCAACATGGCCCCACGCGTGTCGGTGTAGATCCAACACGCCCCGATCACCGCCAGCGCGAGGAGCCAGGGTGTCCGTTCCGACCGCGAGTTGGCCTTGAAGCACAGCGCCATGGCCGCCCCCGCCATAATGGTCAGGTAGGACGTGAGGGTGATGGGGTTCCCCACGGTCGCGAAGGGCCTCCCGATATCCGTGTACCACTGGAGCGACCACCCCGAGACCGGATCGAACCCATAGTTCTGAGAGAGGCCGTACACGGAGATGAGGGCCGCCGTGGTAGCCCCCGCTGCCAGGAAGACCCGCACCCGGACCGGGGAACTCAGGCCACGGGCCACCGCGTAGAAGAGCAAAACCCCCGCAGCCAGGGAGAGTAACCCCTCGTCGCGGTCTCCGAAGAGGCTGTACCTCGGATCCTCCGAGAAAAGGGTACTCAAGGCCGCGACGCCTAGAAAAGCGAGGGCGGGAAGCAACATAGGAACCACGAGGGGCTTTCTACGCAGGACCACGGAGCCCAGCACCACTACCAGGAGCGCCGCGGAAAGCCACACGAGCACGCT
>JACCTS010000471.1 GCA_013812245.1 Rubrobacter sp. | reverse complement strand
GTCTCCGCAACCCGCTAGGCGCCGTCGACCGGAAGCTGCCGGGGAGGAGACAAGACGATGGGCCACCAAGACGTAGCGAGGGAAACCCTCCGACATCGCGGTTTGCATCCTGCCGGGTAGGATTCGTCCCACGGTCACTCCATCAGCTCCACATTGCTGCCGAGTTCTCTGCTTGCTTTCCGAGCGCAAACGAAGGTATGATTCTTAGCGTTGGGTGGAGGACTCCATGACGCGAGTTGGAGGAGAAACGTGAGCGAGAGAGCGCCACGCCGTTCTGACACAGGTGCTGCTAGCGGTCATTCCCATGCGACGAGGGAAAACTTACTTATCGTGCTGGCGGCCTCGATGATAGGGCTGATCTACGGCTATGACCTGGGCTCGATCGCCACCGCGATCCTCTTTTTGACGAACGACTTCCAGCTCACCGCATTTCAGATCTCCGTGGTGACCACCGCGGTGGTTGTCGGGCAGCTGATCGGTGCCTTCGTCGCCGGTCGTATAACCAACAGGTTCGGACGCAAGAATAGCATGATCTTCGTGGCGCTCGGCTACGCCGCCTTCACGGGTCTCCAAGGCCTCGCTCCCAACGAGTGGTTCCTGACGGGCGTCAGGTTTCTCCTCGGGTTCATCATCGGTGTCTCTATCGTGACCGCTCCGGCGTACATCGCGGAGTCGGCCCCGAAGAGCGTCCGGGGTTCCATGCTGGTCACCTTCCAGATAGCTACCGTCTCGGGCATATGCATCGCTTACTTCGTCGGCCTGGCGCTATCCGGCACCGAGAGTTGGCGGCTGATCCTCTCGCTCGCGGCGATCCCGGCCCTAATCGTGCTCTTCCTTGTCCTACGCCTGCCGGACACGGCTCGCGGGCTCATGATGATGGGCCGGCGGGCCGAGGCAGTGGAGGTACTGCGGCGGGTCGATCCCGACGTGGATCCTGAGGAGGAAGCCGACATAATCGAGAGGGATCTGAGCTACGATGAGCAGGGCAGCCTCTCCGAGCTCTTCCGCGGGCGCTTTAGGAGGGCCGGAACCTTCGTCGTGGGCCTGGGCTTTCTGGTGCAGATCACCGGGATCAACGCAATCGTCTACTACAGCCCGACTATTGTCCAGCAGGTGGGCGTCAAGAGCTCAAGCGGCGCGATACTCGTGACGGCCATCATCCAGTTGTTCGCTGTCGCGGCCGTTGTGGTGTCCTTCTTCCTGGTCGACAGGCTGGGGCGCAGGCCTATCCTGCTGGGCGGGATCACCGCTATGGGCATCGCTAGCGCCGTGCTCGTCGTTGCTTTCGCCACGGGTCCCTCGCCTGTGCTGGCCATCATCGGCATCCTGGTCTTCACCATGGCTTTCAACTTTGGTTACGGCTCCCTCGTCTGGGCCTACGCTTCCGAAAGCTTCCCCGCTCGGCTTCGCACGCAGGGTGGTTCGGCCATGCTGACCTCGGACCTGGCAGCGAACATCGTCATCGGCATCGTGTTCCTCAGCGCGCTCGGCGCTTTGGGCGGATCGTGGACCTTCGCCATCTTCGTTGTGCTGTCCGTGGTCGCGTTCGTCTTCGTGTACGTCTTGGCCCCCGAGACGAAGGGACGCCAGCTCGAAGACATCCGCGGCTACTGGTACAACGGTGGCCGCTGGCCGGAGGAGGGAGAGGAGGCTACCGCGAGCGCCACGGGGTCGGGGCGCGCGTAGCGAGCATAGAGAAGTCGACGCGGGCGAACAGAGCCACGATGCCAGCGATGGGCCCAGAGGGCTTGGCCCTCGTTACCGATGCCATGGAAGCAACCCTGATGGCCGAAGGCGAGTACGAGTTTAGCGGCCGCAGGGTTCGCCTCAAGAACGGCTCCGTTCGCCTCCCCGACGGCACGCTCGCCGGCTGCGCGTTGACCATGGATCAGGTTTGTGCGCAACGGCGTGAAGTTCATGGGCATCCCGCTGCAAGTTGCTGTGCGGATGGTTTCTGAGACCCCGGCCGAGGTACTGGGTTTGCTCGAAAAAGGAAGGATAATGCCGGGGGCGGATGCCGACCTGGTGGTCCTCAGCACGGAGGGTATGGTTGAGGAGACCATCGTGGCTGGCGAGACCGTATACCATGGGAGAGGTGAGAGCCATGTCTGGTAGCAAGATGTCCGCTGAGATACACGAGCAGCCTGAGGTCCTTGAGCGTATCCTCGATGAGGGGTGGGACGAAGTATTGTCAGCGTCTCGCGTCTTACGGCAGGGCGATCTCCGGTCCGTGATGATCGCGGCCCGTGGCACCTCCGACAACGCCGCACTTTACGCCAAGTACCCATTCGAAGTGCTGCTGGGCGTGCCCACAGCCCTTGCCTCGCCCTCCGCCTTTACCTTCTATGAGAGCACGATGAACCTCGAAGGAGTGCTGGTAGTGGGCATCAGCCAGTCTGGCGAAAGCCAGGACGTTCTGGAGACTATCCGCAGATCAGGTGAGCTTGGGGCCAACACCCTCACCGTAACAAACGACGAAAGCTCCGCGATGGCGAAGGTTGGACAGCACCACTTCTTTCTCCGTGCGGGCAAAGAGGAAAGTGTCGCCGCCACTAAGACGTACACCGCCGAACTGATGATGCTCTACCTGCTCGCCTGCGCGCTCAAAGGGGAGGAGAGGCTAGGGCATGACGTGCGACGGCTGCCGGAGCTCTCGCGAGAAGTACTCGAAGCGGAGTGGGAAGGGACCGAGCGCTACCGCTATGCGGAGTACATGGTGGTGACCTCCCGCGGCTACAATCTCGCGACCGCCGAAGAGGCTGCCCTCAAGCTTATGGAGACCACTTACGTCGTGGCTCAGGCTTTCTCCGCAGCCGATCTCAGACATGGACCCATAGCCATGATCGGCCACGATTTTCCGGTTCTCGTCATCGCTTCACCCGGCAGAGCCCAACCGGGAATGAGATCCCTCGTTGATAACCTCCGAGACCGCGGAGCGGAACTTGTGGTGGTCAGTGACGAGAGTACCATGCTTGATAAGGCGTCGGCGAAGTTTCCGGTGCCGGGCTCGCTTCCTGAAGAGTTGGCGCCAATACTCTGCGCCATACCAATCGAGCTGCTTGCGGAGAACCTGGCGCGTCTCAAGGGACTCAACCCGGACTCTCCTCGAGGGCTAAGCAAAGTGACGGAAACCTGGTGATCCATGTGTCGTGCAGGTGGCTAACGTCGTCGGGGGTGAACTTCCCGGTTGCGGGCGGCCGCTTCGCCGCTTGCTATCCCTACCCGCGCATGGAGCGAGCCGAGAATATACTAGTCGTGGGTCCGGTTTGCAGCGGCACCAGGGACGCGTAATTCACGGCCTCCTGACACCACTGCGAACGCAATACGGTGCAACACGGGGCAAGTCAACGAAAAGAATTCGGCTTAGATATGCCGGAATTGCAAGCCCGAGCAAACTCCTGCAACGCATGAATTATCACTCGTAATGAGCAGGTCAGCGGTTCGAGCCCGTTTGCCACGGTCCGTGAGGTGCACCTCGAGGACCTCGTCCGTGGAAGCACGGCAGGGGCTTGCGCGAAGCGACCAAATTGAGGCGGCCGCTTCCACGTGGCAAGGATCACGGCCCGATTCTCGTCGAGTTTACTCTCTCCGGGCCGCTCTCAAGATCTTAGGCAAGAGGCCGCGTTCACGTCGACGATGGCGCCGGTCATGAAATCAGGGGTATCCGAGGCCAGAAGCGTCACCGTACGAGCTACCTCCTCGGGGGCGGCGACGCGCCCGCCGCGCTCCATCATATGCCGGGCGGCGCAGAAAGTCCGGGATGGAGTGGGTCTTGAAGATGCCCGCATTGTTGATAAGGACATCGATCCCTCCCATCTCGCCAACGACGCTCTCGACGAGGTCCCGCGCCGAGTCCGCGTCGGCCACGTCAGCGCTGAAGAGCGCGTGCGGCCCCCCGTCCAAGGAAGCTAGTGTCTCATGCGCCGCCTCCCGGTCGCTGCAGTAGTGGACGGCGACCCGCGCACCCTTGTGCGCGAGCGCCAGCGAGATCTCCCGCCCGATCCCGCGCGAGGAGCCCGTCACCAACACCACCTTACCAGAGAGCTCTACCTGTACCCCCAAGTATTTCGTCGTCCGAGGCTCTACCGCCCCGAATCCCCCGCATGCGTCCGGCGGGTCAGTATAGAGGGTTCTCGAGCTCCCGTGAACGGGATCGTCTGCCGCGGCTTCGTCGAGACCCGCTGGCGGTGGACCATCTATGCACCGAAGCGCATCCTTATTCAATACCACAAGATGTTGTGGGCGACACCGCCTAGCGGAATAGGCGGAGACCGGGTCCAGGCCCCACTCGGAAGGCTTCTCATGCAGGATCTTGGATATGAACTTCGCAGAAGGGGTGCTCGAAGCACCTCAGTGAATAGAGTTAGAGGCTCCGTCAATAGGCGAATAGCGTATGTATCGACAAACTACGAGGAAGCCCGTTGAATCACTCTGATCAGCACATCGACAAGGGCGAAGGTTGCGCCTACCGAAAGGCTACGGCACTGTAGTCGGCACTCTCTAACGCTCGGCAAGCTCTGCTAAACTCAGGCTCCGTGAACCCTCTGCTCGGACAGTATGCACACCGGCTCTCCGAAGCTGGGGTAGCGGGTAGTCGCACATCCCACGGTGCCGAGAACAACCTCCGCAAGATTGGCCTGCTCCTCGAGAAAGACGAGTCCAACACGTTCGGGATGGAGGATCTGCTGCGGGACGTGGGATTCGAGGAGGCCTACGACGCCGTTGCCCTCCAGATCGGCAACCCGCCGGATAGGGAGGAGAACCAGGGAAGGGGGTGCATAGACCCGGCGCGTACGGCCGCAGGGCTCGTCGAGGCAGGAGAGCGGATAGGGACCGTCGCCGGGTCTGGTGGGCGTCTGATCTTCGCAACCGGGCATCCTGGAGCTCTCATCCTCTACTACCTCGGGCTCGCCCGGTGGGCGCAAGAGCTGGGCGGGGACGTTCTGACCGTCGAGACGCGCGGGCTCTACGCGCGGGGAGTGTCACTGGACTGGGCGGAGTCGGTAGCCGCCCTCGGCGACGGGGCCAGCCTGTTCCACACCCACGACCCCGAGCCCATGAGGGATGTACTGCGGCAGTCAGAGGCGGTCGACCTGGTGGTCGCCGACCACGGTTTCGCGGGGGCTGCAATCGCCGCGAGTATCCCCACGATCGTCGTAATGGACACCAACGACCCGGCCTTCGCCGTGGTCGCCGGGCGAGGCGCCGACGTAATAGTCGTTCCCATGGATGACAACCGTCCGCTGAACAGCTACTCGACGGTCCTCGAAGTGGTCCGAAATGTTGAATTATGAATTAGGAATTGTGAATTAGGAAAGGGCTGCGTTATAGACAATTCCAAATTCGACATTCCAAATTCCAAACTACTCCTGTCACAGTGAACCAGACCGTTTCGTCTTATTCGTAGAGTGAAGTGATGAGCAGAACGCACAGAAACCATTTCTGGAGGTCGTCTTGCGAAGGCGAGGTCGGGCCTTGGTGAGGCGTGCGGAGGTCTTCGACCGGAACAGGCCGTTATTGTTCTCGATCGCCTACAGGATGACGGGCAGCGTTATGGAGGCCGAGGACGCGGTGCAGGAGGCCTACCTGCGCTGGCAGCAAGCCTCTGAAGATGAGGTGCGCTCTCCTTCCTCCTACCTCTCGACGGTCGTTACCCGTCTGTGCATCGATAAGCTGCGCT
>JACCTS010000459.1 GCA_013812245.1 Rubrobacter sp. | reverse complement strand
GTGGGTCGCCAGGGAATCGAACCCTGAACCTACGGATTAAGAGTTCTTCTCTCGTCTTCCTGAGGCATCCCCACCAGCCGTCGTGAATCTCGTTTTTCAACGGTTGCCGCAGGTAGAAAGGGGTTTGGCTCCTAGCTTCTCCTGTCTCATCCGGTGGAGTCGTATCAATTACCGCGTCAATTCCGCGTCAACTCAGCGTCCGTCAGGCCTCAGGGTTTCTGGCCGACGGGGCGGTGCGCAGGTTCGAACCCCCGGCAGGATACGCACAACATGGGCACCTTCCTCACGTGCGGTTTCGCGGCAGCTAGTGATCGAGGCAGGCTTCAGCGTGACCTCGACACCCTGGACGAAGAGATACCCCAAGTCTTCGATGACCCACCAGCCCCACAAGAAGGGCATTGGCTCCCGAAGCTAGGTCACCGCCTAACTACCTTCGTCGACTGGGAGTCCCGCGGCCTTCCAGTCTGGAGCGCCCTCGTCGAGCTTCTTTACTCTGTAGCCCTTGGTCTTCAGATAGCGAGCCGCTTCTGGTGCAAGCGCACAGAGCGGACCGCGGCAATAAGCGACGATCTGTTTGCTCTTTGGAAGTTCCCTTACGCGTTTATGGAGCTCATCTAACGGGATCGAAACTGCCCCTGGGATGTGGCCAGCCTCGTACTCCTCTAGGGGACGTACATCGAGGACGACCAGCTTGTCGTTGCGCCGGAGGCGTTGCCACAGCTCCTCCTTCGTCAATTCCTCGATGTCGTCGTCGGCACCGCCGAGATACTCGTACACGAGCTGCTCGATGTCGGCGCGACTCTCTCGGGCGATGCCCTGGAGCGCGCGCCAGAACCCGATGACATCGGGAGAGGCAAGCCGGTAGTAGACGAACGTGCCGTCGCGTCTCGTGACCACCAGCCCGGCGTTCTTGAGGACCTGAAGGTGTTGGCTCGTGTTGGCGATCGATTGATGCACCTCCGTAGCCAACGACTCGACGTTACGCTCGCCGTTGGCGAGGACATCGACGATCTCCGCCCGCCGGCCGTTCGAGAGCGCCTTCGCGACCTGAGCGAATCCGTCGAACAGAGCTTCTTTCGTTGCGCGCTTGTTCATGACGACATCGTAGGTGCGATCAATCGTTCACCTGGATGCTCCTGACGGAGATTCAGGGTCACGTCCATGCCCGATGCGGCGGTGACAACGGCCGCAGCTGCAGCAGCTGCCAGCAATCCCCAGAGGTCTGCCACCGCACCGAAGGTCAGGGCTCCAGCGACATAGCCAGCGTCTCGCCACATGCGAAAGAACCCGATGGCGGAGGCCTGTCGATGCTCGGGAGTGATGTCAGCTGCCGCGGCTATCAATGCCGGGTAGGCGAGCGCTGTGCCGACTCCCAAAACCGCCGCCGCCATGACCGCTGGAACGAGCTGCCGGGTGAGCGAGAAAGAAGTGAGAGCTGCGGCCTGCAGGAGCATTCCGACACCGATGGGGATGCGTCTGCCGATCCGATCGGATAGCGGACCGGTGAACAGCTGCAGGACCCCCCATACGATGGGGTAGGTCGCGGCCACCCCGGCGATCTGCGTGGTCCCGAGAGCTCGGCTCGGCCAGCAGCAGGGGCAGCAAGGCCCCCGCTAACGCGTCGTTCGCGTTGTTAACGAGACCGGTGCGAGCACACGTACGGAGCAGTCGGTCGCGAAACAACGCTCGCAGCTGCAGATGGGACCTTAGGCTAGCGACCACCTGTGTATCTCGCACGACGAGTAAGCTCAGAGCAGCGCCACCTGCAACGACGAGTAAACCCAGCAGGAACGGCTCCGGTCGGATCCCGAAGCGATCGGCTAGGAGTCCCGATCCCAACGCGGATAGACCCACTGCCGTATAGCCGGCGAATTCGTTGAGACCCACGGCCCGCCCGCGCTCGTGGTCGTCCGCGAGCTGGATCTTCATGAGCACCGTCGTCGACCAGGTAAGACCCTGGTTGATCCCGAGCAGCAGATTCGCTGCGATGACCCATCCCCACGTCGGCGCCCACATCAACAACAACGGCACCGGAACGCCAACCACCCATCCCATGATGAGGACGCGCTTGGGACCGAAGCGCTCGGCGAGCAGACCGGCAACGAGATTGCTGGGGGCCTTCGTGAGACCGAATGTCACCAGGAAGGCAGACGTGGCGAGCCCAGAGGCGATCCCGAACTCCCGCTCCGCGAGGAGCGGGATCAAAGAGCGCTCCTGACCAATAAGGGCCCCCACGAGAGCATTGATCCCCACCAGGAGGACGAATTGGGGAAGGTTCGCTCGGATGCCCCGAGTCCTGCTCTCCGTCATCCGAGAAAGGGTACTATTCAAGCGAACACTTGACAAGCTGAAGAGTGTGGAGCAAGATACACGTGTTCGCCGGGTCTTCGGAAAGGTGAAAAGGGTGATTTTCCGACAGTTCCTCCACGAGCAGCACTCGTGTGCCTCCTACCTCATTGGCTGCCCTAGTAGGGGCGTTGCGGCGATCGTCGATCCCCAGGGGGAACCTTCGGAGTATCTGTCGGCGACCGAGCAGCATGGGTTGCGGATCATCGAAGTCATCGACTCCCACGTACATGCTGACCATCTCTCGGGTGCCCGCGAACTAGCGGAACGTGTGGGCGCGACGCCGAGGCTGGGGGCAGGCGCAGATGTGGGCTTCGATCACAACCCGCTATCGGACGGGGATGTGGTTGAGATCGGAAACCGTCGGATCCGTGTGATCCACACGCCCGGCCACACACCCGAGCACGTTTGTCTCCTCGTCGACGACTGGTTCGTGCTCACCGGCGACACGTTGTTCGTAGGGGACGTCGGCCGCGTCGATCTCACTCTTCAGGAGGCCGACGACGACGAGCTTCGGATCCGCGCAAAGCGACTGTACGGATCGCTACAAAGGCTCCTAGGGCTTCCGGACGAGACCGAGGTCTATCCAGGTCATTACGCAGGTTCGTCGTGCGGACGGGGGATGGACGGCAAGGCGATCTCGACCATCGGTCGCGAGATACGCACCAACCGAGCACTGAGCCTCGACCTGGAAGATTTCGTCGCCTTCCAACTCTCTGACGTCCCGCCTCTTCCGGATGACTTCGACCACATCAAGCGAGCGAACCTTGGCTCGGGTGATCCGAAGAAGGAACACACGCCCTCGGATCGGATCTGAGGGGGTGATTGACCAGGGCAGTGGATACAGGAGTTGAAGCGGGTACATCGTGAGCACGGGTCGCGCTAGAGAGAAAGGTTGGTCATGTCAACAGTGAGTACAGACGTTCGACTCGGCGACACCGCTGGGTCGTCGAACCTTCGAACCGGGTCTCGGTTGATGGCCTTCGCAGCCGTCGGCTTCATCGGTTACGCGGTCATCTTCTTGGTTCGCAACTTCACCGACAGCTTCCTCGAGCTCGGCATCGGCCACAGCGAGGTCGATGTTGCCAAGGCTCAGATAACGCAGTTCAGTCCATCCCTCTATCAGTACATCAGCCACCTCCACATCGCGGTCTCGGGTTTCATCGCGGCTACTGGTGTGGCTGTCCTGTTCCTCGTGTGGTTCGGCGTGCGCCGCGGCTACATCTGGGCATGGGTTGGAGCCGTGTCTGCTCCGGTTCTTGGCCTCGCGGTCGCTCTACCAGCTCACTACCCGAACAACTTCGACACCATCGGGCACCTGGGGCTGATCTACCTGGCGACGATCATCTTCGTGGTGGGATCGCTGATGTCGCTCAAGGCGCTGACGTCGAACCGGGCCGGATAACGCCCATCCAATAACACCTAGTCGATAGATGGAGGAATGACCATGGAGTTGAACGGCATAGACGTAGAAGGGACTGAAGGGCTACGTGGAGAGTCTCCGCAAAGACCCCTCGAAGGCAGACCGTGACCCCGTCGTCGTGGCGCATTGGGAAGGTGGCTCGCGCTCACGGATCGAGATGGATGGACGAAAGAGCCTCTACGTAGGAGCAGACGACGAGTTCATGGCCATGGCGGGCCTGTTGGGGATGCTCGCCGCATGTGACGTAGAGGTGGTCAGCACGCACGCGACCATGATCGGCCTCGAGATCAAGGATCTTCGCGTCGAAGCAAGAGGCCACTTCAACGTGGCGACGCTTCTCGGGATCGAGGCTCCTAACGATGCTGCGTACCAGGAGGTCTCCTACCGGGTCGTGATCGAAGCGCCCGGCGCCACGGACGAGCAGATCGAATACCTCAAGGAGAGATGCGAACGGTCGTCACCGGTAGGAGACTCGCTGCG
>JACCTS010000457.1 GCA_013812245.1 Rubrobacter sp. | reverse complement strand
CGACGGTGTACGGGGCCATGAGAAGCTCGAAGCCGAAGATGCGGGGCAGAAGCTCCTCGCGCACGTAGGAACTCCACGTCCCGAGCTGGCCCGCATCTTGCAGCGCCTCGTGGACGTGACGGATCACATGGTAGAGGAAGGTGGCGGTCCCTGTCGCTGGGTCCAGGATCAGGGTGTTCGGGTCGGCGAGGCCCATCGGACGACCGAACTTCTCCTTCAGGATCGAGTCCACGGAGCGCACGATGTAGGAGACGACCGGCTCGGGTGTGTAGTAGACGCCGCGCGACTCGCGCATCTTGGGATCGTAGGCGGCGAGGAAGGTCTCGTAGAAGTGGACGACCGGGTCTTCGCGGCGGATGCGGCTCCCGAAACTTTCGAGGATAGCGGCCATGTCCGCCCGGCGCAGCAGTTCTGCCAGATCATCCACGAGCCAGGCCACGCGGTCATCGAGGGCAGGGCCGGCGATCTCGTTGAACAGGTTTCGCAGGAACGGGTTGGTGCGCGGCAGGTCCCACCCGGCGGTGCGCCGGGAGAACGAGTCGGGAGCGTTCGTGGTGGTGCGAGCGGCGAAAAGACCGTAGGCGATGGTCTGAGCGTACATATCGGCGAACGCATCGGGCTTCAGGTCCGGTATAAGGGTCTTCCGAAAAGCAGAGAGCTGGGTGTGGAGCTGTCCCCGCTCGCCCTCTTGTTGAAACGTCTCGGCGATGAGGGTGCGAATCTCACGGGCCTGCGCCGCCATCCGCTCGGCCAGCTCTCGCGGGGTCCCGACCTCCGGGGCCTCCTGCGCCAGGAAACTCCGTAGCAGACGTTCGGCCTCCTCCGCACCCTCTTTGACAAGACGAAGCCGGCCGTTCTCGCCTTCCTCGGCGATGCGGGCGGTTGCCCGGCGCTCGCCGTCCACGTAGTGCCGGAACTCCAGGTAGTCCGTGAGGATCAGGTTCGGGAATGCTCCCCGGTAACGCTTTAGCTGCTCGGAGCGCTCGGTCCTTCGCAGGTCGTCACCGAGATCCTTGGCCTCGACGTAGCCCACGCGGACGCCGCCGCGCGCCACCACGTAGTCCGGCGCGCCGACGCTGGTGCGCCGGGGCTCGTTGGTCGCAAGGATGTCGAACTCCAGCGACTGTAAGAGCGTCTTCAAGGCTGGCCGGTAGGCATGCTCCCTAGCGATGCCCGTCGAAAGCTCCCTCTGTACATCTTTGAGATACTGGTCGAAGGCCATGCATTCCCCCATCTCTAGCCCCTTCAAGTATCCCCGAGTCCTTGCCGTCTGGCAAGGGGTAGCGCTTCGAGCCACCGGTCAGCATGCCTCGTGCATGACGATAACGTTCTCGCGTCACTGGATGATCGCCGGAGCGTACCATGCCCGATCTCCATCCGGTGTGCTTCGGCGCAGGTCGCGCGATTTGCTACAGTTGCGCGATGGGAGGCTACGCGGAGGTATGGAAGGGGTTCCTTTCCGAGAGGCGACTGGAGTTCGGGGGGCACATGGACCCCGGCTGGCAGGATGGGCACGCGCTCTCGGCGTCGCTCATGATCCCGGTGGACACCGCCTGTCTACGGCCCCGCCTCGATCCTCTGAGGGAGGCTCTGCGTCCTCTGCCCTTCGTGTCGCTACACCCGGACCATTTCATACACATCACCCTGCTCCTCCTGGGGTTCCTCGTCCCAGAGCCTGGCGACGCGGGTGAGATCTCACCCGAGAGGCTCTCCGACGTGGAGGTCCGCGCCCGGCGGGCGCTCGCGGACTTCCCCGCCTTCGAGGTGGAGCTGGCCAACCTCAACGCCTTTCCCGGCGCCGCGTTCATCGAGGCGTATGACGGCGGCAGGATCGGGGACCTGCGCGGCGGCTTGAGCAGCAGTTGCGGACTGAAGAAACCCTCCGGGCCGCCGCACATGACCCTAGCGTACTTTCACGCCCCCGAGGGCACGAGAGCCCCCGACGAGCTCATCTCCGCCATCGAATGTTACCGGAAGTGGCCCATCGGGAAGATCCGGGTGTCAGAGGTCGAGTTGACCCTGCTGGATCTGCGCCGAGACTACCCGGAACCTGAATGTCTGGCCCGAATGCCGCTAAAGGGGGCAGGCCAACCGGTCAGCCAGTCAGCTGCTCAGCAAAAGAGTAGAGATTCGCTGCATCGCGCTTCGGATGAACCGTTGTCCCTGCCGTAGAAGCACGGGCCGGATGAGAGCGGACGTTCGGAAGCTGACATGCTGAAGCGCCAGCAGGCTGGCCCGCTACGAACGGAGGATCTTGGGCGTAAACAGCCAGCGCAGTTTGCCGACGCCGGGATCCGGGAGGCCGTCGAAGCTGATGCAAACCACGCCGCCCTTTTTGATCTTTATGTCCGCTCCGTCTTCCCGTCCGGTGATCAGATACGAGGACAGCTCGTGCAGGCAGGGCCGGTGCCCAACGAGGGCGACGGCTTCCGCTGCGTCATAGGCGTGCAGCGCGAGCACGCCCTTGTGCGGCGGCATGTTGGGCTCCAGGGCCGGGAAGGCTTTCGGTTCGAGCCATCCCTTCAGCCCGGCCAGGATCTCCGCTGTTCGCCATGCCCTGGCGTAGGGGCTGCTCAGGAGCGCATCCACCCGGGGTACCACTTGGCCAAGACCCTGGGCCACAGCACGGAAATCTTCCTCGCCCTCCGGTGTCAGCGGGCGCTCCGAGTCATCCGGCCAGCGCTCCGGGTCGCGCCCGTGGGCGACGGCATGGCGCACGAGGTAGAGGTACAAGCGCCTACCCTCCGTCCTCGGAGGCCCGCGCTTCCATCGTCTCCCAGAGCCCTTCCCACTTCTTGCGTTTCTTCAGGGACCGGAACGGCCCCGCTTCGGGCAATCCGGCCTGGATCTCCTCGGCCTCCCGGACGTTGCGCCCGGCCCGGACGCCCATCTCGAAGACGACCCGCGGCGCCAGGTCTTCGGCCGTCCCCAACTCCCGCAAGAGCTCCGCAGCGACGATCGCATCCTGGTGCAGGCCGAGGGCGTCCTGGAGCTTCTTGAGACGCTTTATGGCCTTCTCCGCAGGCTCACCATAGATGCCCGCCAGGGGTTCCAGCGAATACCGCAGCCGCCGGGCTCGTTTGCGTAGCCGGTGGTAGTCCTCCGGGGAGGAGAACTCGTCTATCTTCTTCGCGGCCTTGCGGGCCTTCTCGTAGCGCTTCTGGACAAGGTCCGGCGCGACCGTCAGGATGGAAGCCGGGGGCGATGGGCTGCGTCCCAGCCGGAGCATGCCTGAGAAATCGGCGACGAGCCGCTCGTATCGCTTCGAGTCGAGTACCTCCAGCATCCGCTCGCGGGCCCCGGTCCGCAGCCTCTCCAGGATGTTTACGACATCCCGTGAATCTCCATCTTCGGGATCGTCGCCGAACATCGCGATGTGTACGTCGAGGTCGCGTACCTCGCCCAGGGCGTCCGCGGTGTGCTTGAGGTCTCGCTCGTACCGCTCTGTCCTGCGCGGCAGCGCGTCCGCGTAGATCCGGAGCGCGTTCCGCAGGCGGCGCGTGGCGACGCGCATGTCGTGCAACTCCTCCGGGTCTTCACCCAGACGGACGCCCGGCTCGCAGGCCAGCATGATGACGAAGTTCCGGCGCAGCACGGCGAAGGCGACCTCGCCGGCCGTGCTGGATGCGTCGAACTCCGTGGTCCCGAAGTCCGGCTCGGGGGCGGGCTCCAGGCCGGAGGCCCGCAGGCCGGTCTCGAACTTGGAGCGAGAGGCTGGGTGGAGGCCGAGATCCCGCCTTAGCGCCTCGACGAACCCCCGCACCGCTTCGGACTCCTCCGGCACCTCGACTTCGACGCGCCGGAGGCTGATGGCCTCCGCGCCGGCTTCGGGGCGTATCTCGCAGTCGTCCAGCGCTACCTCCCCGGCATCAGGGGCTTCGGCGTCTCGTGGCTGGATCTCGAACGTCCTGCGCCGGGTACGGTTCTCGAACAGCGGACGAAGCTCGCGGGCGCCCCGAAGGGTTTTCAGGAGCCCGCCCACAGGCCCTTCGCCCCCCTCCAACGTCCCAGGTTCGCCGTCTCCGAGTGGCTCCGTGACCTCGCGCCGGCGCCGAAGCCCGTCCTCGGCCGGCGCCAGGGACTTCATCGTGGCCTCGGCCCTCTTGCCCCTCCGGCGGACGCGCAGGACGTAGCCGGCGCGGTAGAGCCGCCAGTCTTCAGTGTCGAAGTACGTGTCCGAAAGGCGCCGAGTCTCTCCGGCGATGACGGAGACGGTTTCGGAAGCATGGACTTTCAACCACTCTTCCACCCGGTCAGGATCGTCGGCCTCGAACTGCCATTCGATCTCCTGCCCGTCCGACGCCGTCCGCTGCTGCGTGTGGATCGCCAACCGCCTCCGCCGTTCCCTTTCCGCAAGGCGGCAAATGGTAGCACAGGCGCCCTTGGCGAACAATCGGACAAACTCGGACGTCGGCGTATATCATTGCGCCTGGTGAAACCATTTCTGGGGGCGCCGACGTCCGAGTTGACCATCTCCGAAATCGAGGTCGTGGTCCGGTTGCTGGTGACGGTGGCGTTGTGCGGCGCCATCGGCTTCGAGCGCGAGACGCGCGACCAGTCCGCCGGGTTCAGGACGCACATACTCCTCGGGCTGGGGGCGGCGCTGTTCACGCTGGTCTCGGCCTACGGGTTCACGCCGTTTACCGAGGCGGCGCTGCAAAGCAGGGGGCGTGGCATACAGTTCGACCCGACCAGAATAACGGCCCAGGTCGCAACGGGCGTCGGGTTCCTGGGAGCCGGGGCGATCATCCGCCAGGGGACGGACATCCGGGGCCTCACCACGGCCGCGAGCCTCTGGGCGACGGCGGCGATCGGGGTGACCGTCGGCGCGGGCTACCTCTTCGGAGCCGCCGCCATGACCGTCGTGGTGGTGCTCTCGCTGTACCTGCTGCGCAAGTTGAGGAGCCTCATCATCCCCCGTCTCTGCGCGGACTACGGCTTCATGAGCCTGACCTTCGAGGAGGCGGGGGGCGACGTCTCCCGGGTGACGGAACTTCTGGATCGCCACGACAAAAACATCCGCGGCCTCGATGCGGAGCTCGAAGAAGAGCGGGCCCACTACAGCATCCGCATGCGCATCCCGCCGTCGCGGAGCGCCCAGAAGGTGCTGGGTGAGATCGCCGCCCTACCCGGCGTGAAGCGGGTGGGCGTCACGGGGTTGCAAGACGTCGAGTAGTCTCTAGCCGGGATCTTCGAGCAGTACGGCCTGGCTGTCGTGGGGCTCTTCACCTTCCGGCGGGCGGAGGCGTTCAAAGGAGCCGTCGGAGCGGAGTTCCCAGGCGTTGACGGTGTCGGCAAGCTGGAGGTCGAGGATGCGGCGGATCCTGGTCCTGTGGCGTTCCTCGCGCAGGGGGAAAACGTTCTCCACCCGCCGGTCGAGGTTGCGCTGCATCAGGTCGGCGGAGCCGAGGTAGATCTTCTCTTCATCCTCCCCGAAGGCGAAGACGCGGGCGTGCTCCAGGAAGCGTCCCACCAACGACACGACGCGGATGTTCTCGCTGATCCCTTCGAGGCCGGGACGGAGGCAGCAGATCCCGCGGATGATGAGGTCCACCTTCACCCCGGCCTGGGACGCCTCGTAGAGATCTTCGATCATCTTGGGGTCCGTCAGCGCGTTGGTCTTGCAGGTGATACGGGCCGGCTCACCCTTCTCGGCCTTCTCGGTCTCCTCGTCTATGAGGCGTTTGATCTCCTCGCGCATGTTGAGCGGGGCGACGAGCAGCCCATGGTACTCCTCCTGCTCGGAGTAGCCGGTCAGGTAGTTGAAGAGGTCCGTGCCGTCCTCGCCGATCTCCGGGTCGTCGGTGAAATAGGAGAAGTCGGTGTAGATGCGAGCGGTGCCGGGGTTGTAGTTGCCGGTACCCATGTGGACGTAGCGCCTCAAGCCGGAGCCTTCTCGCCGGACGACGAGGCACATCTTGGCGTGCGTTTTGAGGCCCACGAGGCCGTAGGCGACATGCACGCCCTGGGCCTCAAGCTGGCGCGCCCAGACTA
>JACCTS010000455.1 GCA_013812245.1 Rubrobacter sp. | reverse complement strand
ATCGCATTGCTGAGCGGCAAGTTCCTGTGGTACGCCCGCAACTTCCTTAAGCCCGATTCTGCCCACGGGCTGATCATCAACCAACCCGGCTAGTTTCTCCTTACTCGTGGTGCGCCGTTTTGGCGCGCCATAAGGACCCTTGTCCTGCCCTTCTCTCTTAGGCGTGGGAGGCAGGAAGATTCCCTTCGAGTAAGGAGGAAACACCTTGAGTCCGAGGCTCAAGCGTATGGTGAAGGTTATTGTGGGCCTGGCTCTGGCGATGATGGTGGTCGCCGGGCTGCCTGCGGTGGCCGAAGCGAAAGATGTGGTGTCGACCAAGGATGACTCTTCGGCTCCGTCCGCGGTCCCGAACCGTATGAGCATAGTAGTTAGGCCCGGCGACTCCTTGTGGTCCATAAGCCAGGAGCGGCTTGCCCCGAACGCGACCCCGCAACGGATCCTAAACGGGACCGAGCAAATGTACACGTTAAACCGCAGGCTGATCGGCGCCGACCCCAACCTGATCTTCGTCGGCCAAGAGCTCTTGGTGCCGCCGGCGATGGCGTCCGGACGGCCCACCGGGCCGACGCCTGCGTCTGGGACCGCTGGCAAGACCACCGGGGCTGCCGAGGCTGCCGAGGCGGCCGAGGCCGGCCCAAGGGATCGGACGGCCAAGGGCAGGACGGGTAGTAAGGCGACGGGTAAGGCCCCGAGGACGGCGGCCGGTGGAGCCGATGCCAAGGTCGGTAACGTTTCCGCACCCGTGGCCGAAGGGGAGGCCGAACCGGTGAGCGTCCATGACGAGGCGGTGGCCGAACCGGTGAGCGTCCATGACGAGGCGGTGGCCTCGAACGGCACCCGCGTGGAAGGTAGGCGGGTGCTCGGCCTGGGGATCTGGCTGCTGACGCTCGTCGTCGTCGCCCTCATGGCTTGGAAGCTGCCCATGAGGCGCACCACCCGCGAGGATGCCGAACGGTGGGGGATACCGACGGGGTTCTACTACGGGGCGCCGGCGGCTCACCGCAACAACGCCCCCCTCGCGTCCCGCCCGGGCTCTCCCGGAGCTCGTGACCGAGAAGGGGCAAGAGGGGAAGGAATACCGCAACCGCCCGGTCCAGAGCAGTGGGGTGTTTCCACAGGCACCGGGGATACCCCGGCGGCGAACGGAGTCCGCAATGCCGCGGCAGCCCGCCAGGTGCGCAAGGCCAAGCCCGAGGCGTCGCCGCGTAACGGGTTGGCGAACGACGGTTTTGGGGCCTATGCTTTGTTGTCGTGGTTGGGGTTCCCCAAGAGCTACCGCGGCAAGATCATGCTCGTGGCCTTTTTGGGCACCCACGCGCCGCTTATCGCCCTGGCGCTCTACCTCCTGCTGCTCGGTTCGTCGATCGGCTTAGAGCCTGCGCTGCGCCTCTTCGTGGTAGTGGTGCCCATCACCCTCATCGGCACCGGCGCAACGCTGTTGGCGTTGCGCGGCCTTCTGGCCCCTATGAGCCTGACCGTCTCTGCCCTCGAGCAATACATAGACGACCGGAAGGTGCCCGCCCTGCCGGCCAGCTTCACCGACGAGGCGGGGAAACTGATGGCCAGCGTGCAGTACGCCATCGGTCACCTGGACGAGACCGTCCGCTCGCTGGAAGATTTGTCCGCTACGGACCACCTCACCGGCCTCCTGAACCGCAGGCAGGGCGAGAAGGTCCTGGCCGAAGAGGCCGCGAAGCTCAGACGCGGCAAAGAGATGGTTACACTGGGCGTGGTGGACCTCAACAAGTTGAAGCACATAAACGATACTTACGGCCACCAAGCCGGCGACGCATGCATACGGCACGTGGCCGACGTCATCCGCCGCCATATCCGGCAGGGCGACTGGCTGGCCCGCTGGGGCGGAGATGAATTCGTCCTAGTACTGTGTGACGCCAACTCCTTCGCCCTCACCGAAGTGGTCTTGCAACGGATCGTCGAGGACCTCAAGGATAGCCCGGTACGTCTGCCCCGAGGGGAGGAGCTGACCTTGAGCGTGACGGTGGGGGCGAGCCGGTACTCGGGCGAAGAAGACCTCTGGGAACTGCTGGACAAGGCAGACGAGGCCATGTACGAGGCCAAGCGGGAGGGTCGCTCCTGGATACTCTCCACATAGAGGTCGCGCTGCATCCCTAGCCCTCCCTCTTATCCTTATTCACCGAAGTGCCTAGAAGAAGGGGTGTGCTCTAAGAAGATGAGATGAGAAGGCCGACCCCCTACGCAGTACCCTGAGGGTCTGCAAAGGTTGATGGGCTCTAAAACGCCCAAAATGGAAGGAGGATCGGCCCTAGAAATGGATGGTAGCAGGCAAGAACCGAAGATGACTGCCGGATTGGACCTCGGCGACAAATACTCCTACCTGTGCCTCATCGACCAACACAGCGGCGAGGTTGTGGAGGAGGGTAGGCTGCGCACAACCCCCGAGGCCTTCAGGCGACGCTTCGCCTCAGGGCAACCCATGCGCATAGCGATCGAGGCTGGGACCCACTCGCCGTGGGCGAGCAGGGTGCTTGAGGAGTGTGATCACGAGGTCCTTGTGGCCAACGCCCGTAAACTGAGGCTCATCTACGCCAACAAGCAAAAGACCGATGAGGTCGACGCCGAGAATCTGGCTCGCCTGGCAAGAGTGGACCCGAAGCTCTTGTACCCACTCAAGCACCGGAGCGAAGACTCCCAGGCTCACCTGGCCATCATCCGCTCCCGGCAGGCGCTGGTCGGCGCCCGCACGCAGCTGGTCAATCACGTCCGCGGAGCAGTCAAGTCCTTCGGAGGCAGGTTGCCCAAGTGCCCGGCCAGAAGCTTCCACAACAAAGCGTCTGAGCGCATCCCCGAGGCGCTCATGCCGGCCCTTGGGCCCATCTTGGAGCAGATCGGCTCGCTCACACAGCGTATCCGCGACTACGAGCGCGAGCTAGAAACGATCTCTAAAGCACATTACCCCGAAACGGAGCTCCTGCGCCAGGTCGAGGGAATCGGGGGGCTTACGGCGCTGACCTTCGTGCTCACTCTGGAAGACCCCTACCGCTTCGAAAGGAGCCGATCAGTAGGGGCATACCTGGGGCTCGTGCCTGCCAGAGATCAGTCGGGAGACACAGATCCCCAGAAACACATCTCCAAGGAGGGCGATGAGATGCTAAGGAAGCTCCTGGTGGGCAGCGCCCACTACATCTTAGGTCCCTTCGGCTCGGACTCGGACCTACGGCGTCACGGAGAGAAGATGACCTCCCGCGGAGGCAAGAACGCCAAGAAGCGAGCGGTGGTGGCCGTGGCGAGAAAGCTCTCGGTGCTCCTGCACCGCCTGTGGATTACCGGGGAGGTCTACGATCCTCTCTACAACACCCATCGGCGCCAAGAGCAGGAAGAGGAGGCAGCTTAAAT
>JACCTS010000430.1 GCA_013812245.1 Rubrobacter sp. | reverse complement strand
AAGCGGCATCTGTTGGTGGACACCGAGGGTTTCGTGCTCAAAGCCAAAGTCCACAGTGCCAAGGTGATGGACTTTGAGAAGGGATCAAGGCGCTACTGCAGCGGGCAGATACGCAATTTCCCCGCCTCTCTCACCTGTGGGTTGAGGCAGGCTACAGGGGAGAGGACAAGGGTGCAGACTGGGTGAGGAAGACCCTGGGCTGGAGCGTGGATCTCGTGGAGCGTCCCCGAAAGTCTGCCCCCGAGGAGGTACTAAAGACGTGGGCCAGGGAGTGGGCCAAAGAGAGCGTGGCCGTAGATTGGCAGAAACTATTGCCCCCTAAAGGCTTTCTGGTGTTGCCTCGTCGGTGGGTGGTAGAGATGAGCCAACCACAATGCCGCCGTACATGCTCTTTTCTCGGGACTCTCGACTCACGTGTAGCTCCTCTCTCTATGTATTCTCCTGCATGGAGCCCTCTACCGCCATCCTCCGTGAGGCGTAATCCAACCAACGGTGGTGCTCATGGTGTCCCATCGGCAGGCTCCTTAGCTGCCTGAGCCGCTCCACCTCCGCCTCATCCGCCTGAATGATCCAGCGCCCCGAGGATCTCTGCTGGTAGGACTCAACCCAGCCTCGCCGTATCCAGCCGTGAAGCGTCCCGGCGGGCATTTGGAGCACTCGCGCCAAATCTGAGAGCCACCACTCGTTCTCCGCTGGAGCGGGCTCTCCAAAATTACGTCTACCCCTGGGGCGCGCTGGCCGCAGCCCGAGCCGCTGGAGCAGTTCGCCCACCGCTTGCCGGCTGAAGCGCTCGGCGTGTTTTGGTGGGCGCATACCTTCCCGGTGCAGAGCTCTGGCGATCTCTGCGGTGGAGAGGCCCTCCGCCACGAGCTCGCGGATACGCTCACACAGTTGGGGATAGTAGCTGAGGTACTCCAGTTTGCTCACCGGCCGGATCACGACTCCCTTGGTTTGCGAACCTCCGACCCACTCAATAGTGACATGCAGCCGCTCGGTTTTGCCTTCGTTCTCGACACTCACCCGCTCGACGATCTGACGAACTATCTCCTTGCGCTCGGCCATGGTCGTAGTGGGCGAGTGCCACAGCGCGGGTATGTCCTGTGCCAGCCGCCGGATGTTCTCACGCTCGGCCGCGCACAGAGCTCGGGGCTGCTCGGTGAGAAAGCGCCGGTAGTCCTCTTCCAGCTTTCTTTGGGCTTCGAGCTTGTTCTCCCATTCCCGGGCGAGTTGACGCGCCACCAGCCGGTTCTCCGGTTCTACAAGGCGGTAATGCCTGCCGGCCCTATCTGCCTCGTATGAGGCGCGTTCGAGACGCTTTTGCCACAGGCCATCGAGCTCCTCGCGCTCCTTTTCGAGATGCTCTGAGGCCTCTAGTGAGATCTCCAGCGCGGCGGGTTGGAGGGCTTTCACTACCCACTCGCCGACGAACACGTCCAGGCAAGCACCGGGCAGATAGTGGCAGAAGCTGCCAGCGTAGTCGGTGGCCATGCGGCTGCAGGTGTAGGTGTGCAGCTTTTTGGTACCTCCGTAGCGCACCTGCATTCGGTGTCCGCACTTACCGCAAACCAGCAGACCCTGAAGCAGCGAGGGGCCATGGCGCACCGCGCCGATCTCCTCGGCCCGGGCCCGATTCGCGGCCAGCCTTCGGAGGTTTCTTTCGTAGTGCTCGATGGAGATGTAGGCCGGGAAACTCTCTTCGATGAAGGCGTGCCACTGCCCCTGCTCGACTACCACGCGGCCGGTACTCGGTCGGCCTGGGTGCTTTCTGCGCGGATCGACCTGTCTCTTGCCATAGGCGTAGACTCCCGCGTAGATCGGGTTCTTGAGCATGTTTTGCAGCGTCATCCGGTTAGGCTTGCGCCACTGCAGTTCGCCCTTGCCTTCCCCTTCGCGGACACGCACACCGAGCTGGATGCCTTGGGCGACCAGGTAGCGCAATAGGGCGTGGAGGGTGCCGAGCTCCTCGAACTTCCTGAAGAGGAGCCTCACCACTTGCTGAGCCTGCTCATCGGGGTCGAAGACGACCTCCCCGGAGGGTCTCCTCACGTACCCGACGGGCAGAGCAAACGTAAGCTCGCCACGGCGAGCCTTACCCAGCTTGCCCTGATGCAGCCGCTGCTTGAGAATGTGCAGTTCTGCCTCACTCATGGTTCCTTTGAGGCCAAGCAGTAGTCGGTCGTTGTACTGCGAAGGATCGTAGATGCCGTCCAGGTCGGCGATCAGCGTCGAAAAGAGAGCGCAGATCTCAAGCAGCTGATGCCAGTCCTTCGAGGAGCGAGCAAGACGGGACATCTCCACGCCCAGGATGAGCCCCACATGATCGAGACCGACCTCAGCTACCAACCTCGCGAATCCCTCCCGGCCCTCAGCAGAGCTGCCGGATTTGCCCTGGTCTTCATCGATCACGAGGACGCGCCCCTCGGGCCATCCCAGGGCGATGGCATGGTTCACCAGCCCGTACTGGAGGTTGGTGGACTCCCGATGATCCATCACCTGTTGGACGGTCGATTGCCTGACGTAGACCACCGCCAGCCGCTCCAGGTGGCGCGGCAAGATCTTCTCGGAGCGCGACGGCGTTGGCGGCTCAGGAGGACGGTTCACGGCCATAACCGTCCTCCTTCAGATCCGTACCTCTGCTCGCGCCCGTCGCTATCTGACGTTGCAGAATCGTGCTCAGTAGTGCCACCAGACGTTTGCGGTTGGGAGGTGGCAACTGCACCCAGCTCGGTGGGGTCTGCCTGCCTAGAGGCGGCGGGGGGGAATTGCTCCGTCGGACATGCTGCTCGCTCCTCCTGCTCCGAATTTCGGACCGCTGTGAGCTTCTCGACCAACTCGACCAGCCCGAGCAGCCCACCGACGTCAATGGTAGGCGAGGCTGGAAGTTTTGTCATTACGGGTGCATTGTGGTTGGGTAACTGAGCGTACGCTGGCGTGGATCGACCAGAACAGGAGGATGAGCAAAGACTACGAGAAGCTCTGTGCGAGCGGCGAAGCGTTCGTATATGCTGCCATGATTCGCCTCATGACGAGGCGGCTCGCCCATGTTTGAGGACTTTTCATACAGTCTCTCTACGCACTCGGGTGAATAGACACCGTGCTCGGTTTGAACGCATACGAACTATGGTATACGTCCTCCAAGAAGTGTGAGGAGGTGCAACACGATGAAGATGGAGATCCTGTACTTCGACGGGTGCCCGACCTACCTCAAAGCGGAGGACACCTTGCGGAGGATCCTCGAGGAGGAGGGCGTAGACGCAGAGGTCGAGCTGGTCTCGGTCAACACCGCCGAGGAGGCCCAGGAGCTCCGGTTCCCCGGCAGCCCCACGATCAGGGTTGACGGCGAGGACCTGTTCCCCGTGCCAGAGCGGGCGGGGTACGCGCTCGGCTGCAGGATGTACGCAAACTCGGAAGGCTTAAGGTGGTCGCCCACGGACGAGATGCTTTGGGAAGCGCTGAAGAAGAAGGAGAGTGGGGGTGCCGAAGGAAGCCTTTAGGGACGACGTACTCAGGCTGGTCGAGGAAGGGGCGCAGCTGGTAGACGTGCTGCCCTCAGAGGAGTACGAAGAGACGCACCTCCTCGGGGCAATCAACATCCCCCTCAAGGAGTTGAACCCCGAGACGATGGAGCGGCTGCGGCGAGAGGCGCCGGTAATCGTCTACTGCCACGACTACCTCTGAGACATGAGCCCGCGGGCCGCGTGGCGGCTCGAAGGCATGGGCTTCACCGAGGTCTACGACTACCCTCCCGGCAAGGCGGATTGGTCCGCGAGCGGGCTCCCCATGGAGGGCACGCAGGCGAACGGTCCGACCATAGGCGACGCGGCGCGGCGGGACGTGCCCACCTGCTCCCCGGCGGAGACGGTGGGAGCCGCGCGGGAGAGGACGTGGAAGGCGGGCTGGGACCGTTGCGTGGTCGTAAGCAAGGAGAGGGTTGTGCTCGGGCTGCTGCGGGAGAAGGAGTTGGACGCGGATCCCGAGGCGACCGCGGAGGAGGCGATGCGGAACGGCCCCGCCACCTTCCGGCCCGACGAGCCGGTCGAGAAGATGGCCAAGCGCATGCGCGAGCGCGGAGCGTCCGCCATCCTGGTGACCACCCCGGAAGGCAAGTTGATGGGTCTACTATCCAGGGAGAACGCGCAAAGGCTAGCCGCAAAGACAGGGAACCTTGGGTAAGAAGAAACCTTGGGTAAGAAGAAACGTATCACCAGGAACAAGACGCCAGCTGGGGTGCGCCACGGAGGAAGGCGGAGGAGCGGCATGACGGAAGAGAACAAGGCCATCGCCAGGCGAGTCTACGAGATCGTCTCCACGGGTGAGTTCGACGGGGCGGAGGAGATAGTAGATCCTTCCGTCTCCGACAACGAACTACTCCCCGATGATCCGCCCGCCAAGCTCATCGACACCTTCAAGGAGACCTTCGCGGAGGCCCGTGAGGGCTTTCCCGATCTGAGCATCGTCGTTGAGGACGTGATGGCGGAAGGGGACCGGGTGGCGGCCCGTGTCGTCATGCGGGGCACCCACCGGGGAGAGTTTCAGGGGATCGCTCCCACCGGCAAGCGGGTGGAGGTTAAGGCCATCGACATGTTCCGCATCTCCGGCGGGAAGATCGTGGAGCATTGGGGACACGCCGACGATCCGACCGGCTTCCTGCGCCAGTCCCAGTGTTCCTGAACTTCGGAGGACCCTCCTTCCGCGTGGGTCTAACGTAGCAACCCTCTACCTCATGCGGAGCAGAGAGCTGGCCCCTTACCGCCCCCTCGCATGCAGCTGGCCCCTTATGGCCCCCTCGGGGTAGGGCTTGTTGTGCACGTTTACGTAGTAGCGTCCTGGGTGCTCCCTCAGCCCCAGGCTCAGCGCGCGAGGCACCGCCACGCAGCCTTTCGAGGAGCCGTCCGTGGGCACCTTGAGCTCCGCCACTATGGGGCCTGCCTCCCCACTAAAACCCAGGTGGATGTGGGCCGCCGTGGCGGCCTTTATGCGCCGGGCGTCGAGCGCGTAGCACACCCTCGCCTTGTAGACCTTGACCACGGCGTGCCCGCGGCCGTCCTTGTCGCCCGGCCCAGGCACCTCTCGCTCGCCCGTCAAGGACGCCTCGAGGGTGGAGAGCGGGGTAGCCCCGCTAGCGAAGCTCGGGAGGGCAAGCAGCAACGCCCCGAGCACACAGACGGCCAACACCGCCAAAGAACGTCTTCCCTTCGCGACCATCACTTTCCTCCTCCTCCTTAGCGCTTTTCCTTCCATCGCTATGTACGTAGCTGAGGGATGGTCGGATGATCGTAACGGTAGTCGAGCAACGAGGGGTCACCGCATGAAAACGGGAGAATCGTATGGTAGCGAATCGGGCCCCGTACCCATCACGAACCGACGCGATCGGTAAGGGCGCGAGAGGAAGAGGATCACCGCCGCCACCTCCCCCGGAAGGAGCCAGGAGGAGCGGTCCGCGTTCGGCATCGCCCGGCGGTTGGCGGGCGTGCCCAGGACGGTCGGCAGGACGGCGTTGGCGGTTATGCGGCGTGCCTTCAGCTCCTTCGCCAGGCTCTGTGTCAGGGTCATGAGCCCGCCCTTGGAGGCCAAGTAGGCGGAGAGCCCGGGGGCCTTGATGGCCACGGCAGCCGTCCCCACGTTCAAGATGCAGCCCCCGTCGGGCACGTGCTCGAGGACCGCGCGGGCCGACTCGACGAGGCCCGGCTGATCTTCGAGCAGATGCTCTCCTACGCCAACCACCAGGGGCTCTACGCCGAAGAGATCGGGCACAGCGGGGAGGCCCTGGGCAACTTCCCCCAAGCCTTTACCCACCTCACCCTGATCAGTGCCGCCTTCAACCTCGACCGGGCTCTGGGAGCCAGGGATTAGAGGGAGCCTAGACCGAGGCAAGGTCCTCGGCCCCGACGCCACGCAGAGACGTTGGAAGGTTTTTGGACGGAAGAAGCTTTGGTGGAAGCGGTAGCGGTCTTTCCGGGAAAGAAGGACAGCATCCACCTGACGAACGTGCCGGAGCCGCGCGTCGGCGGCGTTCCGGGCGTGCGCGGCGTGCTGGCCGAGGTGCTGCACGTCGGGGTGAACGGGGCGGACAAGGAGATAAACGGCGCCGAGTACGGCGCCGCCCCACCCGGCTACGACTTCTTGGTGACCGTCCACGAGTCGTTCGGGCGCGTGCTAGGGGTCATGCCGAACGTCCGCGACGTACAGCGCGCGGCGATTACGTGGGTTTGCCCCTACCTCTCCCCGGCGCTCCCCCTGGGCGTGGGGCTCCACGTGGCCTACGGGCGGTGGTGGGCCGAACCCGTGGTGGCGCTCGCCATGTTGCCGGTGCTATTGTGGCGAGGCTTGGAGACCCTCGGGGAAGCGGGAGGAAGACGGGGAGGGTAACGACGACTGAGCGCCGCATCACCCGCGCGATCGAGGTGTTCGTCGAGGTGGGCGGCCACCGATTAGCCCGAACCGGTGTGCCTCGCGAGCGCGGGCAGGGCTCGATGCGCCGGGCGCCTCATCGCCGAGAAGGCACTAGTTCTCCGGCGCCGGGGCGCCGTCGGCCCCCGGGATCGGATGCCCGTGGGGATCGCACTCCGGGTGCCCCAAGAACTCTGCCAGGCGCTCCGCGAACCTTGCCGAGGAGGGGAAAGGTCCGTTTCCTCGCTGTTCCTCTTGCGCCTCCCGCCACGAGTAGCCGAGACGCTCGACCAAGAAGGTCTCGATGAGCCGGCGCCGGCGCACCAAGCGCAGGGCTTCCTCGCGACCCCGGCGGGTGAGGGACGCCCCGCGGTAGCGCTCGTACTCGACGAGTCCGTCCGCCCGCAGGCGCACGAACATGTTGGTGACGGACGCCGGCGACACGGAGAGCTGGGCGGCGACCTCCTTAGTGGAGGCGCAGCCGGTGCCGGCCGCCGCCCAGATGGCTTCCAGGTAGGCGCCGACCGAAGAAGATAGGGGTCGCCGCTCGACAGCGGGATCGGTGATCATCGCGTCCGGCGGAAGGGCCGTGGCCCTAGGCAAGGAAGACCTTGCCCTCCTTGACCTCTATTCCTAACCCAGGTAGGGGGCGGTTCGCGGGGCCGCTCACGACCGCAGCTCCGTCCTCCGGGTCGAAGACCGAGCCGTGGCACGGGCAGGCGAGCTTGCCGTCCTTGTGGGCGACCGCGCAGGCCTGGTGCGTGCAGACGGCAGAGTACGCCGCGAACTCCCTGCTCTCCAGGCGTA
>JACCTS010000421.1 GCA_013812245.1 Rubrobacter sp. | reverse complement strand
CGTTCGCGTTGTCGGCGAGCTGGAGGTCGAGCAGGCGGCGGACCTTCTCGCGGTGGCGCTTCTCGCGCAACGGGAAGGCCGTCTCGACGCGCCGGTCGAGGTTGCGCTGCATCAGGTCGGCGCTTCCAAGGTACATCTTCTCGTCATCCCCGTCGGAAAAGGCGAAGATACGGGCGTGCTCGAGGAAGCGCCCTACCAGCGAGACTACGCGGATGTTCTCGCTCACGGCTTCAACACCGGGGCGCAGGCAGCAGATGCTACGTACGATCAGGTCTATCTTCACCCCGGCCTGGGAGGCTTTGTAGAGGAGCTCGATGATCTGCGGGTCCGTGAGCGAGTTGGTCTTGCACGTGATGCTGGCAGGTTCGCCGCCCTTAGCCTTCTCGGTCTGCTCTTCGATCAGTCGCACTATGCTCTCACGCATGGTTAGAGGGGCGACGAGCAGCTCCTGGTGCTCCTCCTGCTCGGAGTAACCGGTCAGGTAGTTGAAGAGGTCCGAGCCGTCCTCGGCCAGGTTCTGGTCGTCGGTGAAATACGAGAAGTCCGTATAGATCCGGGCCGTCGAGGGGTTGTAGTTGCCCGTCCCCATGTGCATGTAGCGCCGGAGACCGTGGCCCTCGCGCCGGACGACCAGGCATATCTTGGCGTGCGTCTTTAGGCCGACGATGCCGTATGCAACGTGGACGCCCCTGGCCTCGAGCTGCCGCGCCCACACGATGTTCGGCTCCTCGTCGAAGCGGGCCTTGAGTTCCACGAGCACGGCGACCTGCGTCTGCTCGTCGCGGGCCCCCAGGAGCGCCTCGACGATGGGCGAGTTCGACCCGACCCGGTAGAGGGTCTGCTTGATGGCAAGCACGTTCGGGTCGTTGGCGGAGGCCCGCACGAAGTCCACCACGGGCGCGAACGAATCGTAGGGATGGTAGAGGAGCACGTCCCCCTGCCGGATCGCCTGGGTGATCGACCGCGCAGAGCGGATCTCCTGCGGCACCCTTGGCGTGATGGGCGGGTACAGAAGGTCAGGGCGATCGAGATGCGTTAACTCCTCGATGTCCGCGAGGCCCAGCGGCTCGGGAACCGCGTAGACCGTCTCCTCTCTCATCCTGAGGTTGTTCGCCAGCCAGTCCCGCAAGTCCTCGGGCATCTCCTCGGTCACCACGAGCCTCACGCTCTGCCCGAACCAGCGGCTCTCCAGCTCGTCCTCTATGGCCTGCAGGAGGTCGGACGCCTCGTCCTCCTCGATCACGAAGTCCGCGTTGCGCGTGACCTGGAAGACGTAACTCGCCAGCACATCCTTGCCGGGGAACAGCTCGTCGAGGTTGGCCGAGATCACCTCCTCCACCTGCACGAACCGCATCTCGGGCCGCTCTCCGTCCGCGCCGGGCTTATCGGCCACGCGCATGAAGCGGTTTATAGTGGTCGGCACCTTGATGCGGGCCATCACCTTGCGGCCTTCGTCGGAGATAACGACGAGCAGGTTCAGCGACAGGTTGGAGATGTGCGGGAAAGGGTGGGCCGGATCTATGGCCAGGGGCGTGAGGACGGGCAAGATATCTTTTGCGAACCTCTCTCTCAGCTCCTGACGCTCCGCCTTGCGGAGCCTCTTGTGCGGTACGATCTTTATTCCTTCTCCCGCGAGCTCCGGGAGAAGCTCGTCGTTCAGCGCGCTTCGCTGCTCCGCGAAGAACTTCTCGGTGTGCTCCTTGATGCAGTAGAGTTGCTCCTCTGGCGTCATCCCATCGGGGACCGGGTTCGGGAGCTCGGCGGCGACCTGTTGCTGAAGGCCGGAGACCCGGATCATAAAGAACTCGTCCAGGTTGGTCTCGGAGATCGCCACGAAGCGCATGCGGTCCAGCAGGGGGTGTCGCTCGTCGCGGGCCTGCTCCAGCACCCGGTCGTTGAACGCGAGCCACGACAGCTCGCGGTTGATGTACAGCGAAGGGTCCGAGAGGCTCGGGCGGGGCTTCACGTCGGTCATATTTCCTCCTCGGCGAGCGTGAGCACCGTTCCTTCCCGCAAGCCACCACGCGCCACGGTTAGCTCATCCTTCCCGAAATGCTCCAGCACAGCCGCTAGCGTCGTGATCGCCGCAGGCAACACCCGCGCCCGCTCCGGCGTGAGCCCATGCTCCCGCGCCATAACCGCCGACGGATGCTCCGTGATCTCCGCCGCGAGCTTCCGCAACCGCTCCACCGTCAATGTGTCCAGGGTAACCTTCAGGATCGCACGCGCAGAACCGCCGACCGCCACGACCCGCACCCGGGACGAGAGGCTCCACCCTGGCATTATCTCTTTCACGTGCTCCTCGAGCGCCCTCAGCTCTTTTTTCTTCGCCGGATCCTTGCCGACGAACCGCTCCGTGGTGCGGTTGGAACCGAGCGACAAGGATACCTGCATGAGCGGCCCACCCGACGCCTCGCCCACGATGAGTTGCGCCGATCCGCCACCGAGGTCCACCACCAGCGCAGGTCCGTGCCAGGAATCTCCGAGCGCCGAGAGCGCCCCCCGGAAGCCGAGCGTGGCCTCTTCTTCGCCGGAGATGAGCCGCATCTTCAGCCCCGTCGCCTCCCGCACCTTCTCCACGAGCTCGGGGCCGTTATCCGCGTCCCGGACGGCACTTGTCGCGAGTACCATCGGTTCCGGCGCGCCGTTGAGGGCAGAGATGCGGGCGAAAAGGTTTATCGCCTCCGCCGCGAGCACGAGTCTCTCCTCTTCTATCCGCCCCCTCTTCTCCACCCCGGAGCCGAGCCGCGCCGAGACCTTCTCTCCCGTTACGGGCAGCACCTCTCCCCCATCTACCTCAGCCACAAGCAGGTGGATGGTGTTGCTCCCAACGTCTACGACCGAATGCCGGCTCATGCCGTTCGTTTCCCTTCACAGGACCGCAAAATACGGCCCGAACGCCTGCATCCTCCCCATGATACCGTCCACGTCTCGCGCATGGTATATTCCGGCTATTGGGAATGGTTCTCAACTATTGGGAAGATTCGGCATCCGACCGCGTTCGGGCCTGGAAACGGGGTAAGCCATCGCGAGAAAAAAAGTGAAGGCCCGCGACGGATCCGGTAGCGCCCTGGCGGTTCTGGACCGCGAAAAGCCGGACGCGAAGGTCAGGGACTACGAAGCGCACGTCCTCGTGTGCAAGGGCGGCGATTGTAAGAAGCGGGGCTCGAAAGAGGTCCGCAAGGCGCTCAAGGGCGAGTTGCGGGCGGCGGGGATGAACGGCGACGTCCGCGTGGACTCCGTGGAATGCCTCGGCCTGTGCAAGCACGGCCCCAACGCCGTCGTGTACCCGGGCGGCGCCTGGTACCTCGGGCTCACGGAGGAAGACGTGCCAGAGATCGTGGAGTGCCATCTCAGGGATGGGGAGCCAGTCGAGCGTCTCGCCGCGGAGTTCAGGCCGCGCAAGAAAAGAAAGAAATAGGGCCGGATCTTCTAACCCGGCCCCATCGTTTGCTCTCACGGACGGGGTTCTAGCTAACGTCCTTCAGCTCGGCCTGGACGATCAGACGCTCCTTGTAGTCCGGCAGGGTGCAGGTCTGGAGGCTGACTATGTTCTTGCCTTTCTCGGGCTTCAGCACGGACACGTCTGAAGGCTCGGTGACGAACTTCTTGAACACCTCGTAGGTGTACTTCTTGCCCCCGGCGTCGGTCAGGATGACCTCGTCACCGTCCTTTAGCTCGCCGAGGTCCCAGAAGACCCGGTCGCTCTTGGTGCCAGGATAACCGAGGCGGTGACCGGCGATATACACGTTGCCCTCCTTCTGCCACGGGAAGCCCGTACCCCTGACATGAACCGACCCGTCGTGCAGGGCCTTCTCGTAGCCTTTGGGGGCCGCGTCGTAGACGGGGAGACCCTCGACGCGGTCCATCTCGGGAACGGTTAGCTTCAGCGTCGGGTCCTTGGGGGTCTTCGGCTCGTGAGCCCGGACCTGCTCGTAAATACTCGTGAATACCTTCTCCGGAACGCTCTTTGGGATGGTCCCGGCGGCTTTCTGGGGAGTCTCGGCCGAAGCCGGTTCGCTTCCCCCGAACAATGCGTAACCCATGAGCCCGAGCCCAGCGATAGAGAAAACCAGGGCGATGGCCCCTGCCGTCAGCATCCTCTTCTTGTGTCCGGTCCGTATCTTCTTCATGGTCCTCGCCCCCTTTCCGGGTGGTTGTCTTGTGTCTACAAACAGGTTACCCATGAAATGTGACATTCTGATTACAAAATAGGTTTTAATTGGTAACGGTTCTTGGCAGCGCGAATCCCATCCCGCGGCTATAATCCGCGACGTGAAGGTTGGGATTCCCAGGGAGGTAGCCGAGGGGGAACGCCGGGTCGGGCTCGTGCCCGAAACCGTCAGCAGGCTCATCAAGGACGGTTTCGAGGTTCTCGTCGAAGCTGGGGCGGGCCGCTACTACAACCTCGATGGAGATTACGAAGAGGCTGGGGCCACGGTCGTCGAAGACGCTGGAAAGCTCTACGGCGAGGCCGATATAGTCGTCAAGGTGGCGGAGCCTGCGGAGGACGAGATCGGGGAGATGCGGGAGGGTCAGATCCTGATCTGCTTCCTCAACGGACCACAATACCCCGAGCTTGTCGAAAAGCTCGCGGAGGCGGGCGTCACGGTTTTCTCCAACGAACAGATACCGCGCACGAGCGTGGCGCAGAGCATGGACGCCCTCAGCTCGATGGGGTCCATCGCCGGCTACAAGTGCGCCCTCATCGCGGCTGACACCATAGGCAAGTACGTCCCTATGCTCTCCACGGCCGCCGGCACCACGAAGGCGGCGAACGTGCTGGTCCTCGGGGTGGCGGTCGCCGGGCTGCAGGCCATCGCGATCATGAACCGCCTCGGCGCAGAGGTGTTCGCCTACGACATCCGGCCCGAGACCAAGGAGCAGGCAGAGTCCCTCGGCGCCTCCTTCATAGACTCGGAAGACGAGAAAGATGACGCTGAGGAAGACGACGGGTACGAGGAGTACGAGCCCCAGGGTTTCGGGAAGTTCATGGCCTCGCTCGGCTTCTATTCGTTCGCCGAGCCACCGCGAGACAGGTACGTCGTGGAGGGTGAGGAGGAGCCCGAGGAAGAAGACGAAGAAGAAGAGTGGTCGAAGGAGAAGCTGGAGGAGGACCAGAAGTTACTGCGCGAGCGTTTCGGTGAGATGGACATCGTGATCACGACGGCGCTCGTTCCGGGACGGCAGGCCCCGACGCTGGTGGACAGGGAGATGGTCGAGAGCCTGAAGCCAGGGTCCGTGATCGTGGACCTCGCGGCCGAGAGCGGCGGCAACTGCGAGCTCTCGGAGGCCGGGGAGACCGTCGAGCACGAGCAGGTAAAGATCATAGGCCCGGTCAACCTGCCGAGCGAGATGCCCATCCATGCCAGCCAGCTCCTCTCGCGCAACATGTACAACCTGATCGGCCACCTCACCGAAGACACATCCGAAGACAAGGACGAGAAAAACCCGGAGCTGAACCTGGATTTCGAGGACGAGATCATCTCTTCCACCTGCATAGCCCACGATGGCGAGATCCGGCACGAACCCACCCGCGAGGCTCTGGAGAATGCTCGAGACGAAGCCAGCGGTAAAGACGAGGGCGAAGACGAAAGCGAGGCCGGATAGCGTGCAGGAGTTTCTGACGCAGTTGGCGATCTTCGTCATCGCGGCGTTTCTGGGGTACGAGTTGATCTCGCGCGTCCCCAATCTGTTGCACACGCCGCTGATGAGCGCGACCAACGCCATCCACGGCGTCATCCTGGTCGGCGGCATGATCACGCTTTCCATAGACGCCGGCGCCCCGCTCAAGGTAGTCGGCTTCATCGCTGTGTTCTTCGGGGCGCTGAACGTGGTCGGCGGCTTCTGGGTGACGAACCGGATGCTCAGTATGTTCCGTCCCCCGGTACATAGGGTCAAGAAGAGAGAGAACGGTTAGCCCGTGCAGGCAGCGACTTTCATCGCCTACCTCGCCGCAGCGGCGCTGTTCATCCTCGGCATCCGCCGCCTCCGCCGCCCGGAGACGGCGCGCTCGGGCAACACTCTAGCCGCCGTCGGCATGGTGATAGCCCTCATAGCGACGCTTTTCGTCATCCAGTTCCAGGGACTGCTCCTGATCAGCATCGCGACGGTTCTCGGGGCTGTCGTGGGGGCGGTCACGGCCCAGCGAGTTCAGATGACGGCGATGCCCCAGATGGTGGCCGCGTACAACGGCGTCGGCGGCGGGGCTGCGGCGCTGATCGCGCTGTCCGAGTTCTACCATTTGCAGATGCAGGGCGACGAAAGCATTGTCGCCGCGATCACGGTCCCGCTGACCGTGCTCATCGGGTCGGTGAGCTTTGCCGGGAGCGTCATCGCGTTCCTGAAGTTGCAGGAGATCGCCTTCACCGGCTCCGTCGTGTTCCCGGGGCAGCAGATCGTGAACGGGGTGCTGTTCATCGGCATCCTGACGCTGGGGCTGAACGCCATCGTGGACGGAGCTATTATCCCGTTCCTCCCGCCGGTCGGTTCCGTGACGGCCATCCTCATAGCCTCACTGGTGCTCGGCGTGCTGGTCGTTATCCCGATTGGCGGGGCGGACATGCCCATCGTGATCTCACTGCTCAACGCTTTCACGGGGCTGGCGGCAGCGGCCTCCGGGTTCGTGCTGCAGAACTACATCCTGATCATCGGCGGCACCATCGTCGGCGCTTCGGGCACCATCCTCACTCGGCTGATGTCCAGCGCCCTCGGGCGGCCCCTGCGCAAGATCATCTTCGCCGGCATCGCCGCCTC
>JACCTS010000409.1 GCA_013812245.1 Rubrobacter sp. | reverse complement strand
CGGATGAAGCTCATCACGGAGATGAACCACTTCGCCCTTCGTTCACGGTTGTGTGTGAAAGCCGTTCAAGCAGCTTTTCAAGAGTTACAGGATTTGCGGCTATCTCAAGTTCGTGCGTAAGGTGAGTCACTAAGTTGAATAGTTCTCCGCTTCCAAGCTGGAACAGGCATAGCTCCAAATGCATCCACCAAGTAGGCTTGATAGCCTTGCGTACTTAATCTCCGCACTATTTCAATTTCCGCAATGCTGCGTTCCCCGTCATCGCCTGTCACTTGAGTCTTCCCATAAGTCTCGTACCAAGTAAGGGGCGCTGCTCCTTCAGGCTGCACCCAATCCTCAAAAATTAAAGGAACGTGCCAGGCTTCAATATCCGAGCCTGGAATTAGAGGATTGCGGTAGGCTTCACGGGCTGGTTTCAAACCGTTGACCCACGCTGGTGCTGCTGAGTTCATATCGGCATGTCCTTCCGACTCGACTGTTTTTGCATTCTACACTCTGTCTTCCGGCTGCGGGGCGCTCTCGCCGCTGGCGAAGGTGAAGTAGGCTTCGGGGTCGTCGGCGCTCAGCCTTCCTCCCTTTATCATGGCGAACCGGAACATGAGCCCTCCCGCGAGCGCGAGCAACGAGGCGAGGAGGCTCTTCGAACGCGACTCCTTGCCCGAGAGCAGGGCGAAGGGCGCCAGGATGGCCCCGATCAAAGTTCCCCCTACGAAGAGTGGGGCGACCTTTTTCGAGAAGAGGGGCTTGCTCCACCGGCCCATCCGCGCGAGCGAGGCCGCGACGAGCGCGGCTTCGATCAGGATCGTCGCCCTCTCCGCCCGGTGCAGGACGCTCAGGGTCTTCGCCTCGCCCGAGCGCGTCAGGTTCAGGACGAGCGAGAGCCAGGAGAGGGCCGTGGAGAGGCCAGAGGCGAGGAACACGGGGCCCATGAACAGCCAGTTGCGGGCCCACAGCGGGACGGAAGTCGCACTGAGGAGGTTCCCCGTGTTCGAGCCGACGTTGAGGCCCACCGGCAGCGCGAGCACGGAGAGCAGGCGGTCGGGAATCAGCCTGACCGCGAGCCGCGAGAGAAGATTGTCTCCGAGCAGGCCGTCCTTCGCGGCCTGGCGGGCGGCCAGAAGGCCGGCCAGGTTTCCGAAGGCGACGAGCGACCAACTCTGTACGGACATGGGGGAGCGTAGCTTCAGGACGCGCATCATGTTCAAGAAGCGCTCCGGCCTCCCTAGATCCCAGATCAGGAGTATGGGGCTCAGGATCATGGTGACGAGCACCGTGTAGCGGCTCGCGCGCTGGAGCGCCTCGTCTTTGTGGCCGACTAGTTGTGCCACGGTCGAGAACATGTGGGCGCCGGCGCCGAGGCCCCCGATCCAGAAGTAGATCGGGATCTGCCACGTCCAGTGCGCGTGTTTGATCGGCGGGATGCCGTAATAATTCTTGTCTTTGCGCTCGGGATCGGTCTCCGGGTGGTGAGAGGTCTCGGCCCTCCCGTTGCGCTCCTGTGCGGACTCCCGAGTAGCTTCAGCCATGCTCTCCCCCTAGTCCCTGAACGCCCACGCCACGACCGCGCCCAAGACGGTGGCGGCGACGGCGCTCGCTATGACGCCGCCCCTGAACTTCTCCTGCGGCAGGAACGGGTGTCTCGGCAGGTTGTAAGTCTCCGGCTCGTCCATGAGGATGAACTTGGAGTGGTTGCCCCCGATACCGCCCGTGCCCCCGACCTCCGGCGTCCCCCACACGTATGCCTGCGTGTATCCTTTGTTATGCAATTCTGCCACACGCTGCTCGGCCATCACCTTCAGGTCCTCTACGTCTCCGAACTGGATGGAGTTGGTCGGGCAGGCTTTGGCGCAGGCGGGCTCCATGCCGTCGCGCTGGCGGTCGTAGCAGAGGGTGCATTTGAAGGCGCGGCCGTCCTCGGGAACTTGGGTTATGACGCCGTAGGGGCAGGCGGGGACGCAGTATCCGCAGCCGTTGCAGATGTCGGGTTGGATGTAGACGTTGTCGAACTCGTTGCGGATGATGGAGCCGGTCGGACACGCCTGCTGGCACGGCGCCTCGACGCAGTGCTTGCACACGTCGCTCATGAACGCCCAGCGCCCCAGGGCGTCGAGTTCCGCCCCGCCGGGAAGCTGCTCAGTAACGTCCTCGGCCAGCGCCACGAGGTCCACGTCGCCGGTCAGGCGCCGCTTCTTCGGGTTCTCGATGAAGGCGACGTGACGCCACGTCGTCCCCGAAAGTTGCTTCGTGTTGTCGTAGGAGTTGCCGGTCAGCTCGTAGCCGTCAGCGGGGAGCTGGTTCCACTGCTTGCAGGCTACCTCGCACGCCTTGCAGCCGATGCAGACGGTGGTGTCGGTCAGGAAGCCGGTCGCCATCTTCTACTTCCCTTCTAGCGCTTTGCGTTGGATCTCCTGGACCGGCGCGGCGGGATCTCGGTTGATGCGGAACATCTGGTGCCCGAGGGCAACGTGCTGGGAAGAGAAGAGCCGCTCCACCATCCCCGTGCCCCGATTGAAATACACGCCCGGCTCAAGCACCTTCGCGCTCCTTATGGGCTTGAGGTTCTTGCGGGCCTCCCTGGGATGATCCGAGAGCCAGACGCCGAGGTCCATGAGTTCCTGCTCCATCATCTCCCTGGCGCCGTTCACAGTCGCCCCGCTTCCAGATTGGCGGTGAAGGCTTTCGCCTCGTGGATCGCGACGTTGGCCTCCAATGCTACAGGGAGAATGTCGTT